>JAAZHK010000092.1 GCA_012510745.1 Mycoplasmatota bacterium | reverse complement strand
TTCACCAACCTCTCAATATTATCATAAGGCTGAGTAATTAATTCATAGAACTTTAATTTTGAAGACAAATCATAAATAAAAGGTATTTCTAAACCTAATTTAATTAATTCTTTATCATTATTATAAACATCAATAGGTTTACCACTAAATACTATTTTACCTTGATCTATAACAAAAAGATTATCACAAAAAATTGTTTGAGCACTGATATCCGTTGTTAAAATAACAGTTAAATCATCTTCATTGCATAACTTTTTTAAAATATTAATGACACGATTAAAATTATTATAATCTAAAAAGGATAAAACATTTTCTAAAAATAAAATTTTAGGTTTATGCATTAAAGCTATCGCTACTAAGACTATTTGTTTTTGATAATAAGTTAGATCTTGGGGACTTAACTTTAATAATTTTTCTAAATCAAAAAGTTTAACTATGTAATTTAATCTATTAATAATATCTCTTTTTGACATATTTAAATTCTGTAAAGGAAAAATTAGTTCTTTATATACAGAATCAAATAAAAATTGATTATTAATATTGCTTAAAACAACACCGAATTGAATATTAAATTTATCGAAATTAGATTTATTCATATATGCACAATTAACACTTATTGCTTCATTAGAAGAAAAAATTCCGCATAAAAGTCTCAAAAGTGTTTCTTTATTACTTTTATCATTACCAATAAAAGCGTTTATTTTATTACGTATTATTTTAATATTAATATCTTTAATTTTGTCTTTATAATTTAAATTCTTTGTCTTTAAAATATAATCCATAAAAACCACCCTATTACCTAATATTATACTAAAAAAAACGCTTTAAATAAAGCATTTTATCATTATTATTTCTTTTTTTGAATTCTATAAGCAAACCTTGCATTAGCTTTATCGCTTATAAAATGGCTAATAAATCTTAATAATTTCATTTTTAAAGAAGGTACAATAATTAATTTGCTTTCAAACATTTTATCTACAGCATATTTAGCTACATAATCGCTACTTATTCCTTTAATAGCAAATTTTACATTAGCTACTTTATTAAAATTAGTTTCTACTGGACCAGGGCATAAACAAGATATATGCACATTAGATTTATTTCTTCTTAATTCTTCATATATAGCTACACTTAATTTATAACTGTAAGCTTTTGTAGCATAATAAGTTGCCATTAGTGGACCTTGATTAAAAGCTGCAATACTAGAAACATTTAAAATATATCCATAATCTTTTTTTATCATGTCTTTTAGAAATAATTTAGTTAATAAATGAACAGCTTTAATATTGACATCAATCATTTCTAATTCTCTTAATGAATCAGTTTCATTAAAATTACCAATTAATCCAAAACCAGCATTATTTACTAAAATATCAATATTATCATCACGACAAAATAAATATAAATCTTTAACCATTTTTAAATTTGAAAGATCAGTGACTACTAATTTAACATTTGTTTTGTAATCCTTAATTGTTGCTTCTAATTTTTCTTTATTACTAGCAACTAATACTAAATCATATCCTAAATTACTTAAATACTTAGCTATAGATTGGCCTATCCCGCTTGATGCGCCAGTTATTAAAGCTTTCATTTTATCACCTCTTACATTGATTGCATTATATCATAAAAAAAAGACTATTTCTAGTCTTTTAACAGTTCAAGAATAACAATTAAAGCGCCGTCTCCTCTTCTTTCATCTAGTTTTAAGATTCTTGTATAACCACCATTACGATTAGCAAATCTAACTGCTAAATCTTCAAATATCTTTTTGGTTACTTCTTTGTCATTATGGAGAAAAGCTAAAACACTTCTTCTTGAAAGTAAGTCATTCTTTTTACCTAAGGTAATCATTTTATCAACATATTTGCGAACTTCTTTAGCTCTTGTTTCAGTAGTTTCAATTTTTTCATTCATGACAACTCCTTTTACTAAATTAGCCAACATTGCTCTTCTATGTTTATTATCTCGACCTAATTTTCTATATGCCATAATTTAACCTCCTTACCTTAATCATCATCACGCAATACTAAACCAAGTTCTCTAACTTTGTCCAATACTTCTTTAAGTGATTTCTTTCCTAGATTACGAATTTTCATCATTTCATTTTCACTTTTATTAACTAAATCTTGTAAATTATGAATACCAGCTCTTTTCAAGCAATTATAAGCTCTAACTGAAAAATCTAAATCTTCAATTAACGTTTCTAAAGCTTTTATTTTCGGATCTTCAGTCTTTTCAATCATTAAACCTGTCATATCAGCAATATTATCAACATCTGTAACTAAATTAAAATGTTCAATTAAAATTCTTGCTGCTAAAGCAATAGCTTCTTCTGGTTTAATCGATCCATTTGTCCACACATTTAAGATTAGTTTATCAAAGTTTTCATTTTGTCCTACACGGGCATTTTCAACTTCGTATGAAACTCTTTCAACAGGTGAATATAACGAATCAATAGCAATAACACCAATTTTTTTATTTTCAAATTCTTTTTTGTTATCTTCACTCTTAACATATCCACGACCATTTCCCACAGTCATTTCCATATTTAATTTTCCGCCTTTTGCTATAGTTGCAATTAAATGTTTAGGATTAACAATTTCAATATCAGCGTCTTTTTCAATATCACCAGCTGTTACAGATCCTTCTTTTTCAATATTAATTCTAATTATTTTAGATGAATTAGAATGATTTTTGATAACTACTCCCTTTAAATTTAAAATAATGGTGGTTACATCTTCTACAATACCTTCCATAGTTTGAAACTCATGTAAAATACCATCAATCTTTACTGATGTAATAGCACTGCCTGGTAATGAAGACAACATTACTCTTCGAAGTGCATTACCCATTGTTGTACCAAAACCTCTTTCTAGTGGTTCTAGTTCAAACCTTCCATAAAAATTATTTTCAATATATTCTTTTATTTTATAATTTGGTTTTTCAAATTGAATCATGAATTAACCTCCTTTTTTTTATCCTCTTGGTCTTTTAGGCGGACGACATCCATTATGTGGAATTGGAGTAACATCATTAATTGATGTTACTTCTAAACCTGCTGTTTGCAGTGATCTAATTGCTGTTTCTCTTCCTGAACCTAAACCCTTAACAAAAACATTTACTTTTCTCATACCAATATCGTATGCTGCTTTAGCAGCTGCCTCGGCAGAAATACCTGCAGCAAATGGAGTAGACTTTTTACTACCTTTAAATCCTAAAGCCCCACTTGATGCCCAGCTAACTACATTACCCTCTTTATCAGTAAGTGTAACGATAGTGTTATTGAAAGTAGAATGAATATGAGCTTCCCCCTCAGGAATGCTTTTTTTAACTTTTCTTTTTCTTTGATTATAAGCCATTATATATTCTCCTTATCTATTATTTTTTCTTATTCGCTACAGTCTTACCTCTACCCTTACGAGTACGAGCATTACGATTAGTTCTTTGTCCTCTAACAGGTAGCCCTTTTTTATGACGGAATCCCTGATAAGAATTAATTTCCATCTTAGTTTTAATATTCATGTTAGCATCACGACGTAAATCCCCTTCAACAAGATGTTTTGAAATTTCATCACGAATTTTAATTAGTTCATCGTCTGTTAAATCATTTGGTTTCTTAGTAAGTTCTATACCAACATTTTCTAAAATTTGTTTTGCTAAAGGTCGACCAATTCCATAAATTGCTGTTAATGCAATTACTATATGTTTATTATTTGGTAGATCTACACCTTTAATACGAGCCATCTAATACACTTCCTTTCATCCTTGTTTTTGTTTGTGTTTGGGATTTTCACAAATAACCATAATTTTACCTTTTCTTTTAATTACTTTGCATTTAGCACATATAGGTTTTACTGATGGTTTTACTTTCATTTTATTCTCCTCCTATTTCCTATAGGTTATTCGCCCACGTGTTAAATCATATGGAGAAAGTTCTAACATTACATTATCCCCCGGTAAAATACGTATGTAATTCATTCGTATTTTACCAGAAACGTGAGCCTCTATCATATATCCATTTTCCAATTGGACTTTAAATTTTCCACCTGGAATTATTTCTAGAACTTTTCCTTCTACTTCAATTGTATCATTTTTAGCCATCTTTTCACTCTCCCGTCAAAATTTTGTATCCATCTTTAGTTACAACAACAGTATGTTCAAAATGAGCAGATGGACTATTATCAGCTGTTTCAATGGTCCAGTTATCGTTATCTATATATATTTCTTTAGAACCCAAATTTAACATAGGCTCTACAGCTAATATCATTCCTTCTTTAAGAATCGGACCACTATTAGCTTTTCCATAGTTAGGTATATCTGGAGATTCGTGAAGGTTAGAGCCAACTCCATGACCTACCAATTCTCTTACAATACCTAAATGATATTTTGTAGCATATTCTTCAATAGCATTAGATATATCTCCAATTCTATTCCCCGGTTTAATAGCACTCAAACCCCTATACAAGGATTCTTTAGTATGGTTTAATAAATATTCTTTTTCACTACTAATTTTACCTACTGGATATGTCCAAGCAGAATCTCCATGATAACCTTTATAACAAGCTCCAATATCTATAGAAATAATATCTCCATTTTTTAGTTTATAGTTTCCTGGGATACCATGTACCACTTGTTGATTAACACTAGTACATATACTTTTAGGAAAACCATTAAAGTTTTTAAACGAAGGGATCGCATCTTTACTTATAATAAAGTCATGTGCTTTTCGATCTATTTCTTCAGTAGTTATTCCTTCTTTTATAAAAGGTTTGATATATTGATGAGTTTGGTATACTATATTCCCCGCTATAATTAACAATTCGATTTCTCTATTGCTTCTTATATTAATCAATATTATCCTCAGAAAACAAAATCTTTTCCAAACCAGCTAAAGCTATTTCTTTTTCAGTACTATCAACATGATATAAAACACCTTTATTATCATAATAATCAATTACTGGCGTTGTTTGAGTTAAAAACGTTTGATATCTTTTTTCAAATGATTCTATATTATCATCTGCTCTTTGATATAATTCTCCTTCACATTTATCACAAGAATCCTCTTTTTTAGGCTTTAAATCGGTTGAATAAATATTATATATAGTTCCACATTCTTTACACATTCTTCTACCAGTTGTTCTATTAATTAATATCTCCTTATCAATATCTAAAACTATAACAAGACCTAAATCTTGATTAAGTTTTTTTAAAACTTCCTCATATTCTATGGCTTGTTCTAGAGAACGAGGATAACCATCTAGTATATATCCGTTTTTACAGTCTGGTTCTGATAATCTCGACACTAGCGCTTCTGATACTATATCATTAGATACTAATTTACCAGCCAACATTATTTGATGGATTTTTTGACCTAATTCTCCACCTTTTTTAACTTCGTCTCTTAATAAATCTCCAACAGAAATATGAGCATAATTATATTTGGCTTTTAATAAGCTTGCTAATGTTCCTTTACCTGCCGCTGGCGGAGCAATTAAAATAATATTTTTCATTTTCTACTATATCCTTTCTTATAACCACGAGCTAATAAGCTTCCTTCTAATTGTTTATAAGTTTCCAAAGCCACACCTACAATAATAAGTAATCCAGTTCCACCAATTGTGATTTCATCTGGCAAACTTGTTATCTTAGAAAACATTATAGGCATACCTGCTATAATTATTAAAAACACAGCACCAACAATAGTTAATCTACTTAAAATTTTACCTATATTTTTTTCAGTAGCTTTTCCTGGTCTAATACCTGGTATGTATCCTCCATTTTCTTGCAAGTTTTTAGCTAAATCCTCAGGTTTCATTTGCAAAAAAGTATAAAAATAAGCAAAAAAGAAAATTAAAACTATATATATTAAGAATCCAACAGTAGAAGTATAATTAAGATAATCTTTAACAAAATTAGTAAAAGCTTCTTTCTTAATAATTTGAGTTAAAGTCGCTGGGATAGCTAATACACTAGATGCAAAAATAACAGGCATAACTCCAGCAGAATTAATTTTTATAGGCATAAATGATTGTTTAGCACCTAAAGCACTACTAGATCTATTAGCATATTGAATAGGTATTCTTTTTTCAGCTTCCTGAATAAAAATAATACCAATAATAATGCCAAAATATAAAAATATAAAAGTAATAAATTTAATTAGACCTAAAGCTGTAAAAACGCCGGTAGATAACACTAATATTCGATAAGCCTTTACAAACGTTGATGGTAGTGTACCTATAATACCTGCCATAATAAATAATGATATTCCGTTTCCTATTCCTTTTTGAGTAACTTGATCACCCAACCACAATAGAAAGGCAGTTCCAGCAGTTAAAACAATAGCTACATACATATATTCAATAATAGGAAGACCTTTGCCTAAAAAAGCAAATGCAAATGCATATCCTTCTATAAAAGCTAAAATAATTCCTACATATCTTGTTATTTTATTTATTTTTTGTCTACCAACATGACCTTGTTTTGCAAGATCAGATAAATATGGGATAATATCCATTTGTAGTAATTGAATAACAATCGATGCTGAAATATAAGGCATTACCCCCAGAGCAAAAATAGAAAATTTCTTTAAAGCTCCTCCGCCCATAACATTAATTAATTCTAAAAAACCTAAACTTGAAGTAATATTTCTTGTTCCTGGAACCGTAATAGATGTTCCTACTGTAAACAAAGTTACCGCCCCTAAAGTAAATAAGATTCTTATTAAAAGGTCTTTATTTTTTTTGGCAAATACTTGTTTAATAATAGAAAACATTCTAAATTACCTCATATTTACTTCCAGCAGCAGTAATTTTATCAATAGCTGATTGCGAAAATTTATGAGCTTTAATTGTTAATTTTTTAGTTAATTCACCAGTACCTAGGATTTTTATTCCTGATAATTGCTTCTTTACAATTCCTAATTCCTTTAATAATTCTGGAGTAATAACAGTATTATCATCAAAACGATTTAAGTCACTTAAGTTAATAATAGCATATTCTTTTCTAAATATTGCATTATTAAAACCACGTGCTGGGATACGTCTATATAAAGGTAATTGTCCACCTTCAAATACGGGATTTACACCTCCGCCACTTCTAGACTTTTGCCCTTTTTGTCCTCTACCACTTGTTTTTCCTAAACCACTTCCTGGTCCTCTTCCAACTCTTCTTTTTTGTTCTTTGGCCCCAAGATTGTTTTGTAATTCATTCAATTTCATTATCTTAATATCTCCTCTACTGTTTTCCCACGAAGTTTAGCAACTTCCTCAGGTGATTTTAAGGATTTTAAAGCATTAATAGTAGCCGTAGCCATATTAATTTTTGTTCTTGAACCAAGTGATTTAGATAAAATATCACGAACTCCAGCAAGTTCTAAAACAGCTCTAACAGCACCTCCAGCAATTACTCCTGTACCAGCGCTTGCAGGTTTTAATAGTACTCTTGATGCTCCTGCATAACCCATAATTTCATGAGAAATTGTTCTACCATCAGTTAAAGATATGTTTACAACATTTTTAGTAGCTGCTTGAATTGCTTTTTTAATTGCATCTGGTACCTCTGGTGCTTTGCCCATTCCCAATCCTACTTTGCCTTTTCGATCACCAACAACAACTGTAGCACTGAATCGACGTTGACGTCCGCCTTTTGTTACCTTAACAACGCTTTTTACTTCAATGACTAATTCTTCCAACAATTTCTTTTGTGGGCGGATATTTCTTTTATTTTGCATATTACCCTCCATTAGAATTCTAATCCTTTATTACGAGCAGCTTCAGCAAGGGCTTTAACATTACCATGATAAAGATATCCCCCTCTATCAAAAACTACTTTCATTATTTTTTTCTTTTTAGCAATTTCTGCAATCTTTTCACCAACCGCTTTGGCTGCTTCAATATTACAAGTATTAGTTAATTTAAGATCTTTATCTAATGAAGATGCACTAGCTAAAGTAGTAGCTGTTTGATCATCAATAATTTGTGCATATATATATTTATTTGAACGAAATACACACAATCTTGGAATTTCAACTGTACCATTTACTTTATCTCTTATTCTTTTGTGTCTTACAATACGCATTTCATTTCTAGTAGGTTTCTTAATCATAAATATTTCTCCCTTCCAATTTATTTAGCAGCTTTCTTGCCCTCTTTACGACGAACATATTCATCTTTATAACGTATTCCTTTACCTTTATAAGGCTCTGGTTTTCTTACTTTTCTTATATTGGCTGCAAATTCGCCAACTTTTATTTTGTCTATACCTTTTACTACTATTTCAGTATTATTAATTAGTTCTACAGTTAAATCCTCTGGAATTATAACTTCCACTGGATGTGAATATCCTGCATTAATAACTAATTCCTTACCTTTCAGAGTAAAGCGATAACCTACTCCAATAATCTCTAAGCCTTTTTGATAACCTTCAGTTACTCCTATAATTAAATTTTGAATATTTGAATTAGCAGTTCCATGAAGAGATTTCGACAATATTTCATCATCGATACGACTTACTTCTAGAATATCATCTATTTGTTTAACCAAAATAGATTTTCCAACTATTGTTGATAATTCTCCTTTGGGTCCTTTTACTGTAATACATTGGTTATCTATATTAACTGTTACATTTTCAGGTATTGAAATTTTCCTATTTCCGATACGACTCATATCGACACCTCCTATATTTTACCAAATGTATGCTAAAACTTCTCCGCCAAGATTTAGTTTACGTGCTTGTTTATCAGTCATAATTCCTTTAGAAGTAGAAATTATAGCTATACCTAAACCGTTTAATACTTTAGGTAAATCTTCACTTTTAGCATATACACGTAATCCTGGTTTTGAAATACGCTTTAATCCAGTAATTACCCTTTCTTTTTTATCACCATATTTTAAAGTTAAAATAATGGCTCCTTGAACATCTTCTTTAACTAATTTATAATCAGCAATAAATCCTTCTTCTTTTAAAATTCTTGCTAATTCCTCTTTTAATTTTGAAGCAGGTACTGAAACCTCTTTATATCGCATTTGATTGGCATTACGAATTCTTGTAAGCAAATCTGCAATTGTATCAGTTACTATCATTATAATTCCTCCTTCCTTTACCAGCTTGATTTTTTAATTCCTGGTATTTGTCCTTTGTACGCTAATTCTCTAAAACAAATACGGCAGACACCAAACTTACTTAATATTGCATGGGGTCTTCCACATCTTTCACAACGACTATATTTACGTACCTTAAATTTAGGCTCTCTATTAGCCTTAACAACCATACTTTTCTTTGCCATTTTTTCCCTCCTATTACTTTCTAAAAGGAATTCCAAGACCGTTTAGTAAATCAAACGCTTCCTTATCTGTCTTAGCAGTCGTTACAAGAACTATATCCATACCTCTTATTTTAGCTATGTTATCATATTCAATTTCAGAGAATATTAATTGTTCTTTAATACCTATCGTATAATTACCTCGCCCATCAAAAGATTTAGGATTAAGACCTCTAAAATCACGAACACGTGGTAAACCAATGGCAATTAACTTATCTAGAAAGTTATACATGTTCTCTCCTCTTAAAGTCACTTTACACCCTATTGATTGACCTTCTCTAAGTTTAAAACCCGCTATAGATTTTTTAGCTTTTGTTATAACTGGTTTTTGACCACTAATAGCAGTAAGATCAGCAATAGCAGCGTCTAATAATTTAGAATTACTAGCTGCATCTCCTGCCCCTATATTAATTACAATCTTTTCTAACTTGGGAACACTCATAATAGTTTTATATTTATGTGTTTTCATTAGATTTGGAACTATTTCATTTAAATATTTTTCTTTTAGGCGGTTCATAAATATCCTCCTTTCAATTAATTAATCTTTTCATTTGATTTTTTTGAAATTCTCACTTTTTTATCTTTTTCAATAATATAACCTATTCTTGATCTTTTTTTAGTTTTATTATCAATAATCATAACATTTGAAGCGTGAATTGGAGCTTCTGTTTCAAGAATTCCTCCTGTTTCATTCCCACTAGGTTTTTGGTGTTTTTTAACCATATTAACACCTTCAACTATAACTTTATTTTGAGCTCTAAGAGTTTGAATAATTTTACCTTCTTTACCCTTATTAGCTCCTGCAATAACTATTACTTTATCACCAATTTTTAAATTCATAATAACCTCCTCTATAGCACTTCTTTAGCTAAAGACACTATCTTCATAAAATCTTTATCACGAAGTTCACGTGCTACAGGTCCAAATATACGTGTTCCTATAGGCCCTTTATCATCTTTTATAATAACACAAGCATTATCATCAAATTTAATATACGACCCATCATCTCGACGTAATCCAAACTTGCTTCTAACTATTACTGCTTTAACTATTTTTCCTTTTTTTATTGCTGAATTGGGAATAGCTTTTTTAACTGTTCCAACCACAATATCACCAATATTGCCAGTTTTAACTTTGCTTCCTCCTAAAACCCTAATAACTAGGAGTTCACGGGCCCCTGAATTATCAGCAACTTTTAAGCGGCTTTCCTGTTGAATCATAATTTATCCTCCTTTATTAGAGTTATAAAATAACTGCTTCTTTTACTATTTCTTTTAAGTAATAACGTTTTGTTTTAGATATTGGTTTAGAATTTATTACCCTAACAACATCTCCAACTTTTGCTTTATTACTCTCATCGTGAACAGCATATTTTTTAGAATATTTAACTCTTTTTCCATATAATGGGTGAATTTTATAAGTTTCTACTAGGATAGTAATTGTTTTATTATTAGAAGCACTTACCACTTTACCTAATAGTTCTCTTTTATTTTTATTTTCCATTAATTACCTCCTAGTTTTCTTTTTCACGTTCACGTAGAATCGTTTTCATTCTAGCAACCGTGTGTCTTAATTCCCTCATTCTTGAAGGCTTTTCTAAATTACCTGTTGCTTGTTGAAATCTTAAATTAAGTAATTCCTCTTTATGTTCTTTTATCTTTACTATTATTTCTTCAGTGGTTAGTTTTCTTATTTCATTAACCTTCATTTTTTTCACCACCATTTTCTTTCATAACAAATTTTGTTTTAACTGGCAATTTATGTCCTGCTAAACGCAAAGCCTCACGTGCTACTTCCTCTGATACTCCAGCTATTTCAAACATAATTTTACCTGTTTTCACAACAGCAACCCATTCTTCAACGTTACCTTTCCCTTTTCCTTGACGAGTTTCAAGAGGTTTCTTTGTTCTAGGCATATGAGGAAAAATATTAATCCAAACTTTCCCTCCACGTTTCATATAACGAGTCATAGCAATACGAGCTGCTTCAATTTGATTAGCTCTAATCCAAGCTCCTTCTTTGGCCATTAAACCATATTCACCAAATTGTAATTGAGTATTTCCTCTGGCATGACCTTCATAAGGTAATCTATGAACACGACGAAATTTTACTCTTGATGGTATCAACGCCATAATTAATTACCTCCTTCTTTTTTATTAGAAGAAAGAATTTCTCCTTTATATATCCATACTTTTACACCCATTTTACCAAGTTTTCTAACATGAGCTGTTGCTGTTGCATAATCAATATCAGCTCTTAAAGTATGTAATGGTATTGTTCCTTCAGAATAACCTTCAGTACGAGCCATTTCAGCTCCACCAAGGCGACCTGATACACTAGTTTTAATACCTTTTGCCCCAGCTTTTAAAGCATTTCGAATTGCTCTTTTTTGTGCCATTCTAAAAGAAACTCGATTATTAATTTGATACGCAATTGAATTCGCAACAATTTGAGCATCTAAATCTGGCTTTTTAATATCAACAATTGAAATTTGAACATTTTCATTAACAATATCAGTAATCGCTTTTTTAAGTTTTTCAATTTCTTGCCCACCACGTCCAATAATAATACCTGGTTTCGAAGTATAAATAATAATTTCTGTTCTTTTTTTATTACGTTCAATTTCGACTTTACTAATACTCGACTTGTCTAAATTATTATCTATATATTGACGGATTTTAATATCTTTCTTTAAATATTTCGAAAAATCCTTAGATGGAGCATACCACTTAGATTCCCAATCTTTATTAATCCCTATCCTAAGTCCTGTTGGACTAACCTTTTGTCCCATATTAACCTCCTTTTAGTTTATTTACTTGCCACAGTAATAACTATATGACTAGTTCTTCTATCCTTGTGACCTATATGACCTCTAGAATCAAACATATGTCTTTTCATTACAGGTCCAGCATCAACTCTTGCTTCTTTTACATATAATGTATTTCGATCTAGCTTTAAATTATTAATGGCATTACTAATAGCTGAATTTAAAACTTTTTCAGCCAGTCTTGCTGACTTTTTATTTAAATTTCTTAATATGGTCAAAGCATCATCTACATTTTTATTACGTATTAGATCAATTACTAAACGTGCTTTAATAGGTGATACCCTTAGCATTTTCGCTATTGCTTTTGCTTCCATATTTTCCCTCCTAGTCATTTATTTTTTATTCTTATCAGAACCGTGTCCACCAAATTTGCGAGTAAATGAAAACTCTCCTAACTTATGTCCAACCATGTCTTCTGTTACATATACTGGAATAAATTCTTTACCATTATGAACTGCAAAGGTATGACCAATAAATTCAGGAAAAATAGTTGAACGACGAGACCAAGTTTTAATAACTTCTTTTTTTCCGGATTTATTTAATTCTTTAACTCTTTTTAATAAGCGTTCAAAAACATAAGGTCCTTTTTTTAAACTTCTTGCCATTTCTATCCTCCCTATTTACTACTACGTCTACGAACAATAAATTTGTCTGACGTTTTTTTCTTTCGTGTTTTTTTACCCAAAGCAGGTTTTCCCCATGGAGTAAGAGGTCTCTTATGTCCAATTGGTGAACGTCCTTCACCACCTCCGTGTGGGTGATCATTTGGATTCATAGCCGAACCACGAACAGTTGGTCTAATTCCCAAATGTCTTTTGCGCCCTGCTTTACCTATTTTAACTAATCCGAAATCAGCATTACCAACTTCGCCAACAGTTGCATAGCAAGTATTAAATATTTTTCTTTGTTCGCCGCTAGACAATCTTATCATTACATAATTACCTTCACGACCAAGAATTTGAGCGCTTGTTCCTGCGCTCCTTGCAAGAGTACCCCCTTTTCCTGGGCGTAGTTCAATATTATGTACAGTAGTTCCTATTGGAATAGATACAATAGGCAAAGAATTACCTATTTTTATATCAACTGATGAACCACTTATGATTTTATCTCCAACTTTTAAGCCTTTTGGTGTAATTATATATCTTTTTTCGCCATCAATATAATTAATTAAAGATATATTTGCGCTTCTATTAGGATCATATTCAATAGTTGCAACAGTACCAATAACATCGTATTTATTTCTTTTAAAATCAATTAAACGATATTTTCTTTTAGCACCTCCACCTCGATGTCTAACAGTAATTTTACCTTGATTATTACGACCACTCTTTTTTGTCAATTTAACTACCAAACTTTTTTCAGGAGTTGTTTCAGTAATATGATCATTAGATAAAACACTCATTTTTCTTCTAGCGTTAGTAGTTGGTTTATAATTTTTAACTGACATTTTTAACTCTCCTCCTAACTAAGTTCAATCGTTTGGCCTTCTGCTAATGTAACGATTGCCTTTTTCGAACGATTAGTTAACCCAGTATAACGACCAACCTTTTTCTTCTTTGGTTTTTCATTAATAGTGTTTACTGATTTAACTTTAACTTTAAAAATTTTTTCAATAGCTAATTTTATTTCTGTTTTATTTGATTTAGGATCAACTTTAAAAACATATTGATTACTATTTTGTGAAACATTACCACTCTTTTCAGTAATTACTGGTGCTTTAATGATTTCTAAATATTTAGTATCCATATTTATAGCACCTCCTCTATAATTTTTAAAGCATCTTCTGTAATTATTAATACATCTGCTGCAACTATATCTAATACATTAAGTTCATTAGGTTCCATAACAATAATATTACCTAAATTTCTAGTAGCTAAAATTAAGCTTTCTTCTAACTCTTTTACCACTATTAAAGATTTTTTATCAATTAGTTTTAAATTTTCAAATATTTTTATCACATCTTTTGTCTTAGAAGATGTTAAAGCAATATTGTCTAATACTAATATATTATTTTCATTAGCCTTATAAGCAAGTGCTGACTTTAAAGCTAATCTGCGTTCTTTTTGATTCATTTTAAGACTATAGTCACGAGGTTTAGGCCCGAAAGCAATTCCGCCACCACGCCATTGTACAGATCTAATAGAACCTTGACGAGCACGCCCTGTTCCTTTTTGTCTCCAAGGCTTTCTTCCACCACCACGAACCTCATCACGAGTCTTTGTATTATGAGTTCCTTGTCTTAAAGATGCTCTAGCTAAAATAATTGCATCATTTAACACTTTATCATTTGGTTCGATATCAAAAATAGTTTCATTTAATTTAATATCTTTTATTTTCTCACCATTTAAATTTAAAAGATTTGTTTTTGCCATTTAAATCCTCCCTTCATCACAATTTAATAATTACTTTATTCGGTAACTTGTGATGATTCTTCTGTATTATCTTCAATTTCTACTGTTGTTTCTGTTGCGATTTCTTCATTTTTAATTTCATCTTTTAATGAAACTTCTTCTCTAGTTGCTTCTTCTACTGGAATTTCTACATAAGAAATCAATTCTTCCTGTTCCATTATTTTACTATCTTTTTTAATAGCGCTTTTAATAATAACTAATGCTTTTTTAGGTCCTGGAATATTTCCTTTTACTAAAATAATATTGTTATCTAAATCAATTTGGATTACCTCTAAATTCTGGATAGTTGTAGTTTCGCTACCCATATGCCCCGGTAATTTTTTACCTTTTAAAACACGAGCAGGTAATAAAGTTCCTAAAGATCCTACACCTCTATGATACTGCGAACCATGTCCCATAGGACCACGACTTTGATTATGACGTTTGATATTACCTTGAAAACCTTTACCTTTACTTATTCCTGTAACATCAACCAGTTCGCCTTCATTAAAAACATTGGCTTTTAATTCTTGACCTAATTCATAATGACTAACATCTACCCCTCTTATTTCTCTTAAGAAGCGCTTAGGTGTCGTATTGGCTTTTGCTAAATGACCTAATTTAGGTTTATTACTTAAACTTTCTCTTATTGTATCAAAGCCTAATTGAATAGCATTATAACCGTCTTTTTCAACTGTTTTTATTTGAGTAACCACGTTAGGTTCAACGGCAATTACAGTAACGGGAATTAGTTTACCATTTTTAGTAAACACTTGGGTCATTCCTATTTTTTTACCTAAGATTCCTTTCTTCATTATATCCTCCTATTTAAGTATAATTTTATAATTTAATTTCAATATCAACACCACTCGGCAAATCTAAATGAGTTAACGCCTCAATTGTTTCCTTACTTGGGTTTTTAACATCAATTAATCTTTTATGCGTACGCATTTCAAATTGTTCACGAGCATCTTTATACTTATAAACAGCTCTTAAAATTGTATATTTTTCAATTTCTGTTGGCAATGGTACTGGACCACTAATATCGCCACCTGATCTTTTTATAGTTTCTACTATCTTAGTAGCCGCATTATCAAGAATTCGATGATCATAAGCTTTTAATTTAATGCGAACTTTTTCTTTTGACATTTAAAATCCTCCCTTCGTCTATATCTGGTATAGACTTGCTCCATGCAAATAACCTAATAAACCTTAACAACTTAACCTGGAGTATCAGCAACCTTGCACATCTAAGCAGTCACACAAAAGATATTTTATCATAAGTATTATATGAAAAGCAAGACTTTTTAGCACTTTTTTTATTTTTTTGATATATAACTAGCCGGAACTATTTTTACTTGTTTGTTTTTACAATTTGAATTTACTTTATTAATAACTTTATCTAAACCATTGTCATTATTGTTTTCATCAAACAACGATAACTGATATTCGTTATTTTCTACTAAATCCGATAATTTAATTCCAACATAGCGAATGTATTCTTCTTTATATAAACTATCAAGTAAAAAACATCCTGTTTTATTTATTTCTTTATAATTATTAGTGGCATTATAAAGTTTTGTTTGTCGCTGAGTATCTTTAAAATATTTGTTTCTTAACGTAATAGATATTGTTTTAGCATAAAGATTCTGGTTGTGTAAACGAACGGCAACTTTTTTACTTAAGTTTAATAAAATGCTTTTTAATTCATCTTTGTCTTGAATATCTATGGGTAAAGTTATCGACATACTAATATTTTTATTTTTCTCTTTTATATAATTAATCTGAGAATTATCCTCCCCATTAGCATATTCATACATATAGAGCGCACTGTTTTTAAAATACTTTTGGAGAAAATTAAAATCTGAATTTGCCAAATCAGCTATGGTCTTAATATTCAGAATTTGCAATCTTTTAGCTGTTTTTTCACCAATCATATATAATTTATGAACAGGAAGTGGCCAAAGTTTATCTTTTATTTCCTCTTTAAACAACGTATGAACTCTATTAGGTTTTAAAAAATCAGAAGCCATTTTAGCACAAAGCTTATTATTGGCAATACCCACATTTACAGTAAAACCAAAATTACTATTTATTTCGTTTTTTATTTTATATGCTAATTTGATAAACTCTTCTTTGTTAAATTTATAATTACTCATATCTAAATAACACTCATCTATTGAATATCGTTCAACATATTTAGAATATGAACATAAATAAGCATACAACTTATCTGATTCTTTTTTATATAGCTCATAATCAGGTGCAAAAATTCTAAGATTAGAGCATTTCTTTCTCGCTATATATATTGGAGTTGCTGTTTGAACTCCTTTATTTTTAGCAACTGGTGATTTTGCTAAAATAATCCCATGACGTTTAGATTGATTACCAGCAATAGCTGAAGGAATTTTTCTAATATCAATCTTGAAACCTTTTTTAAGTAAATCAACAGCCGTCCATGAAAGAAAAGCATTATTTACATCAACATGAAAAATAATTCTACCCATCTTTATCACCTTTTATATTATAACACGAATGTTTGTTCTAGCAATAAAAAAATTATTAGTATTCTAATAACTTTTTATTAATTAACCCATAAATTTAATGGGTATATGTTTTCTTTAATCATTTCATTTATTTGTTTTACAAATTTTTCTTTATCTTCTCGATATGTTATGCCATACCATCTAGCTTTAGTGTTTAACACTCTAACCTGGGCCTCTTTTTCATTAATAGCTTGAAAAACAACATCAGGTATTAACCATTCGCATTTTTCTAATTGGTTAATATTTTCTTCAAAAAAACTATTAAGTTTTTTTTCTAAATAATCGAACAAAGTTGGATTAAAACCAAATAAATTCATTGAAACATAGTCATCTTCTTGAATTGTAAAACCTTTTTCTTCATTTAAAGGAGTTGCTATTATTTCTCCATTTTGTTCAATAATAGAGCTTTCAACTAATTTAACTAAATAACCATTATCAATATAACAAACACCACGCTTTACTGATCCGTTATCTGTTAAAGTATTTTTAGCTTTATAACCTACCATACAATATTCTTTGGTATTCATTTCTTTTAGATAACTAGCCATAGTTTTAAAAGCATCATACCCATAAAAATCATCTGCATTAATAATAGCAAAATTGTTTTTAACCTTATCTTTACAAGAATATATAGCATGAGCTGTTCCCCAAGGTTTAACCCTATCTTCAGGAATATCTACAAAAGAAGGAATATTATTAATATCTTGAAAAACATAATCAACATCAATTACATTTTCAATTCTCTTCCCTACTGTATTACGAAACAAATCATAATTTTCTTCTTTAATAATAAACACAACCCGATTAAAACCAGCTTTTTTAGCATCATAAATAGAATAATCTAAAATAAATTCTCCATTTGGTCCTACTGGTTCAACTTGTTTAAGTCCCCCAAAACGGCTCCCCATACCTGCCGCCATAATAACTAAATCCATATAATTTCCCTCCTATTTTTATAATTTATTAAAAGCTATTTTACCTATTAAAGTTTTAGGTAAGCTTTCACGATATTCATATTCATACGGTAAAGAGTACTTAGCAATAAATCTTTCACAATATAATTTTATCTCTTTTTTTAATTTTTCATTTAAAGTAAATTCTGGTTTTAAAACTATATATGCTTTTGGTACCTGTATTTTATAAGGATGATCAACACCAATAACAATAGACGTTTCAACAGCAGGGTGCATATTAAGAACTTTTTCTATATAATGTGGATAGATATTATATCCTGAAGATATTATAATTCTTTTTATACGAGATTTAAAAAACACTATTCCTTCCTCATCAATATAGCCTACATCTCCAGTATGCAACCATATCTTTCCATCGCTATGTTTTTTTAAAGTATTGGTTGTTTCAACTTCTTCATCAAGATACCTCTTCATAACAGTTGGACCATTTATACAAATCTCTCCATCTTGATTAACTTTTGTTTCCTTAGTTGTACCAATTTTAACAATCTTATATAAAGTATCTGGGAAAGGAAGACCTATACTTCCTTCTTTATAATAAAGTTTAGGAGTTAAACAACTAGCTGCTGTTGACTCGGTTAATCCATATCCAACTCTAACTTGAGCATCAGAACCGTGTTTCACTAAATATTGATTAATCTTCTTTCTTAATATTGGGTTTAAAACATCCCCTCCACTCACCACAGTCGAAACTGATGTTAAATATTTCTTTTTAGTAAATTTACTATTTATTAAAGCTTCATACATTGTTGGTACTCCTACTAAAAAAGCTGGTTTATATTTTTTTATTAATTTAGCAAAATCTTGAGCTTTAAATTGAGGTATTAAAACACACTTCATTCCAACATATAAAGGGGCATGAATGCAAACTCCCAATCCAAAACCATGAAAAATAGGCATTATAACCAAAACTGAATCTCCTGCTTTAGCAGGATCACACATTAAATGGCTTTGTAAAGCCAAAGCATTAAAATTAAGATTGGTTAACACAATTCCCTTTGGAGTACCAGAAGTTCCTCCACTATATAAAATAACTGCATCATCATCAGAGTTTCGCGAAGTTTTATATATGCCTTCATAATTTATTCCATCAGCTATAAATTTATCCCATGTAACAGTATTCTTTTTATCTATTTTAATTTTATTTTTATACCCGCTAGTCATATAATATAAAACACTCATAATTGTTTTCATATCGTCATTAAGGTGTGCAATAATAATCTTTTCTATTTTAGTATTTCTACTTGCCATTAAAACTTTATTATAAGTTAAATCTAATGATAAAATAAAACGACTATTAGATTTGTTAATATAAAATTCTATTTCCTTTTCACTAGATAAAGGATGAATCATATTAGCGATAGCCCCTACCATATTCACAGCATAAAACATAATAATAGCTTCTGGCGTATTAGGCATACAAATAGTAATATGATCGTTTTCAATTACCCCTATATTTTTTAAGGCTTTCGCTGCGCTTTCTATTTTGTTATATAATTTTTTATAAGTTACTTGTTTATCGAAATATTCATAAGCTATATATTTAGGATATTTACTCACTGTTTTTTCAAGTAATTCATATATAGAAAACTTAGGATATTCTAAATGCTTGGGTATTTTTCCATAATAATTTTCCCAAGGTTTTTCATCATGTTTAAGAACAAAATTATTTATTTTATTTTTTAAAAGGTCTATCAATGATATCATCAGCATTTCCTTCCAATAACTTAGGATTTTGTAAGATATATTCAAATAATTGTACTGCTTTAGCAAAATAAACTCCATCTGCAATTCTTTCATCTAAATTAATACCAAAATCAACTATATCTCGAGATACTATTTCACCATTTTCCATAACAACAGGTTCTTTATGAATAGTTCCAATAGTAAGCAAAATCGAACTCGTTCCAAAATCAGTTAAATTGTGATAAATAGAACCACAATTAATACTTCCTAAATTAGAAATAATTAAAGTGCTATGATAAATATCGTTAACTGTTAAAGATTTAGGCAATAAATCATAATTATCAAGAAGTTTAAATAACTTCATAATAATTTTAATTAAGAAATTAGGCAACCTACCAACTAAATCAATTAAATTATCTGTTTTATTTTGTTTATTATTTCTTACTCTAGAAACAGCTTCATTAAAAACATCTGATATTTTAAATACATTAGTCTTCGCTGGAATATCAACTGTTAAAAAACATTCTTTCGCATCATCATCAAAAGAGACCTTAGCAACAAAACCTAACGAAACACTATTCCTATCATAATATTTTCTATTTATAATAAATCTATTTAATAAAGGTTTATTATAAATTACTTTAGCAATAGCCATAGAAAAAAGATGAAAATAAGTAATTTTCTTATCAGAATGTTTTTTCTTTAGTTTGTCCATATATTTAACCATTTCTGTAACATCTATTTTTTGGTTAATATAAATATCTGAATTACAACGATTCGGTTTTAAATGAGGAAGCATAACATGCATTCCATCTAAATTTTTAACCCTAATGCCGTCTCTTCTATCGCCAATCTTTCTCATACTTCACCCCATAATTAATATAATTATAGCCTTTTTAACTTTCTTAAGCAAGTAAAACATAAGCATGGTTGCCACGGATGGATTCGAACCATCGAATGTCGGAGTCAGAGTCCGAAGCCTTACCGCTTGGCTACGTGGCAATATATATTTAAAGTATATTAAAATTTACAAAAATAATCAACTAATTTTATAG
>JAAZHK010000091.1 GCA_012510745.1 Mycoplasmatota bacterium | reverse complement strand
TCAGAAATAAATGTAACTAAAAATACCACATTAAAAATAAAAGTAAAAGATAATGCGGGCAATGAATCAGAAGTATTTACTTATAATTATGTAACAACAAGTGTAGAAAATCCTAAAGAAAATATTGCAAAAGATACAACAGCCCCGACATTTACATTAATAAAAACGCCGGCTGCTGAATGGTCAAATACTAATGTTTTAATAACAATAAATGCTACAGATGATTTAAGTGGAGTAAAAGAATATTCGTTTGATGACGGTGTTACATGGCAAACGGGCAATACTAAAGAATTTAGTCAAACTACCAATATAAAAGTAAAAGTAAAAGATAATGAAGAAAATATATCAACAGCAAAAGAATTATCAATTAAAATAGATAAAATAGAACCTGTAATAATAGGAATAAAAAACGAAGAAATATATACTAAAGAAGTAACATTTACAATAATAGAAGATAATATAGCAACGCAAGTATTAAAAAAAGATGGAACAGAAATAGATTTTGTAAATACAGTAAGTGAAGAAGGAAGTTATTCAATAATAATAACTGATAAAGCAGGAAATATTGCAACAGTAATATTTGAAATAATATTATCTGATAATAATTTAGTAATAGGATCGCCATTAGATTGGGTAGTGTCAGAAGAAATGAACTCAACAGGCGGATATACCTTGTTAGAGTTTAAAGGAGATATGGAAAATTCAACAAGCATAGAAGTAGAAGAAGATTATTATAATAATGATAATATAAGTATAATGTATCTACTCTTTATGGAAATCGAGGATACAGAAGAAATGCCTAATAGAAATGCATACACTATAAATATTCCTACCGAGGTAGATGGAAAGATAATAACAGAAATAGGTAAAGGAATATTTACGGGAATAGATCCTTATATTTTGGTTGATGATAAACCTTTAATAAATGAACCAAATATGCGAATAAAATCAGTTAATATAGCGAACGGAATTAAAAAAATAGGATATATTTCCTCTAATGAGGAGGAAATGTATGAAAAAGCAAGTTTTTCATTTGCTTTAAACTTGTCTTTTATAACCTTACCAGATACATTGTTTGAAATAGGCGATACTTCCTTTATCAATACAAATATAACCAATTTAGTTTTACCTAAATCAATTACAAATTTAGGTTATTCCTGTTTTGAAGGAAATCTCGTATCTTCTTTAATCTTTGAGGGAGCAGAAGATGAGACAAGTCAACTTAAAATTATTGGAGAAAATGCTTTTGCTTATAATGAAATATTTTCATTGATTATTCCTTCAAGTGTAGAAGAAATAAATAATAATTCCTTTCAAGCTAATGCCATAACATCATTAACTTTTAAGGGATATGATACAAATTCTAGTAAACTATTAACAATTGGGAAAGATGCTTTTTCTAGTAACCATATAAAAACTTTATTTATTCCTTCAAGCGTAAGAGAAATAAGCGATAATGCTTTTGGATTTAATTCTATAACATCGTTAACTTTTATGGGAGCAGAGGATGAAACAAGTAATCTTAAAATAATAGGAGGTCATGCTTTTGGCCAAAATAATATTTCGGAAGTAATAATTCCTGCTGGTATAGAAACGATAAATGAAGGAATTTTTTACGGTTCATCATTGACATCTTTAACATTTGCCGGTACATCCACCGATGGTTCTGGAAATGATACAAGTAATTTAAATAAAATAGCATCATATGCCTTTGACGTTTCTGATATCGATCATATAATTTATTTACCATCATCTATAACTAGTGTTTTGCTAAATGCATTTCAATGTGATTATAGAGAATCTACTTGTACTTTTTACTTAAATCAATTAGAATTACCTATAAACTTTTCAACAGGTGATCATAGAATATATATTTTAGATGGCAATGGTGGTTACAAGTGTGTTAAAAATTGTCCTCTTCCTGAGTGGGAAGTATCAGAAGAAATGAATTCAACGGGAGGATACACATTATTAAGATTTAATGGTGATTTAGAAAATTCTAATAATGTAATTGTTGAAGAAGATTACTATGATGATGCTAACATAAGTCCGATATATTTAAGTTTAACTGAACTTTATAGCACTGATGAAATGATTAATAAAAACGCCTATACTATAAACATTCCTAGTGTTGTAGAAGGAAAAACAATTACTGAAATAGGACCTAATATTTTTTCAGGAATGGATTTTTCTAAAACTATTCAAGGAGAACATCCATTAATTGAATCTAACATGCGAATTAAAGATGTTAATATACCAGAAGGAATAAAGAAAATAGATACAATAGCTAATTCGTATGTTGAAATACCATATACAGGATCTTTTGTATATGCTGTTAATTTAAGAACTGTTGTGTTACCTTCAACATTAATAGAAATAGGTGATTCTTCATTTAATATGACCTATTTAACTGGAGATATAGTAATTCCTAAATCAGTAGTAAAAGTTGGACATGCAGCCTTTATGCATTTAAATAATATATCTAATATAATATTTGAAGGTGCAGAAGATGGAACAAGTCAACTTAAATATATAGGTAATGTGGCCTTTGCTGCGGCTTTTGAACCTAACATATCAACGTTGGATGTTATAATTCCTGCTTCAGTAGAATATATTATGGGATGGGCTTTTGCAAATAACAATGTAACAAGTATAACATTTTTAGGAGCAGAAGATGGAACAAGTCAACTTAAAGAGATTGGTGAAGCTGGTTTCCAAGATAATAGTATAGAAAGTTTACTGTTTCCAACCAGTCTTGAAGTTATAAGAACAAAAGCTTTTTATAAGAATCCTTTAAATTCATTTACAATTGCGGGAACATCAATTGACGGTTCTGGAAATGATACAAGTTCATTATGGGGAATATATGAAGACGCGTTTACAGATGCAGAATTAGATTCTAAAATATACTTACCTTCCTCATTAACATATTTGGGTAGTACGATATTTAATTGTAATTATAAAGACTCTAACTGTACTTTTTATATAAATCAAGAAGAAATTCCATCATATTTTTATAATGCGTGGGAAGGACAAAAAGCCACAATATATATTTTAGATGGAATAGGTGGATATAAATGTGTTAAAAATTGTCCTGTTCCAGACTGGGATGTTTCTGAAACTTTAAATTCAACAGGAGGATA
>JAAZHK010000090.1 GCA_012510745.1 Mycoplasmatota bacterium | reverse complement strand
CTTTTCAATGTTTATAAATATAATAAAAGTAAATAATTTAAATTATTTACTTTTATTATATTTATAAACATTGAAAAGCGCTCGTTGATAATTAGGATTTTTACTAATTTCATCAATTAATTGATAAGGATTACTATTGTTATTACCAGTATATATATTTGCAAAATTATCTAATAACTCATAACTAAAATTTAAACTTCTTAAATAAGTTAAATAGGAATAATATTCTTCTATAGGTAATTTAAACATCTTTTCTTGAGCTAAAGTATTTAGAATCATCATAGTATAGCAAAATATTTCCGAATTCTTATTAGGTATAAATTTAGAATCTTTACCTACTTCATATTTAAAAGTCATTTTAGCAACATTAGGATTTGTTTCTAGATAATATATATCTTTAGTTTTGTTATTAGCAATTTTACAACTATCTAAATCAACAGCGTAAACTTTATTCTCTTCATTATTATATATAAAATTTGCTGGATGAATATCAGATAAATATAGAGGTTCACTATAAGGAGTTTGAAATTGAATTTTATTTAAAATAGAACCAACTTGTTTTAAAAGTTCAATTTTTTTATTTATAGGGACATCATAATTTTCTAATAACAGTAAGAAATTTTCACTTTTAATTAAAGGCATAGAGAAACCTACCACATTATTGTTTACAACTACTAGTTTTTCTGGCATTACTAAATTAGAAATATTAATTTCTTCTTTTTTATCAATTAAACATTTAATAGTTAAAAGCTTATTTCCAAAATACTGTCCTTCATTATTAAAAAATATTTTTAATAACTTAGTTTTATTAACTTTTTTAAAAATATATAAAGCACCTTCAGTATTATAGATTTGTTTTTCTAACTTAAATCTTTTTAATTTTTGAAATTGACTTTTATTTAAATTTAATGTTTTCATAATACCTCTTTTTTAGCAACTATAATATCATAAAATTAGCTTTTTGTAAATGTTTTGATATGATATAATATGAATACTGAATTAGCTATTATTAGGTATATTATAATTATTTCTGTTTTTTGTTTTAGAAGGGAATTCTTGATTTTAATTTAATAATATTATCAAGTATATGTTAATAAATTTTCTTTATTAAACGAACCAATATTTATTAAAAAATGGGTATATGAGAAATATGATTATTTAGGATATACAATAAGCTTTGAAAAAATAATTAGTTATTTTATAATGATAAAATAATAAATGCAACCAAATATATACAAACAACAACTAACAATTGGTAGAATGCAACTAGTTGAAATAATATAATTCTAATGAAAGGAGAAAATTATGAAAAATAATTTATCTAAAAATTTAAAAAGACTAAGAAAAGAAGAAAACCTATCTCAAGAACAATTAGCTGATTTATTGGGCGTTTCAAGACAATCAGTATCTAAATGGGAAACTGAAGATGCCTATCCTGAAATGGAAAAAATAATATTTTTATGTAATGAATTTAATCTTAATGTTAATGATTTACTAAATGGTGATATTTATGAAATTAAACATAAAAATGAGGCTATAAAAGATATTTATAAAATAATAGATAAAATAGTTAATTTCTTTGTAGATTTGTTTTCCTTATTCTTTAAAATGACTTTAAAATCCAAAATAAGATTTATATTCGAATTAATTTTTTTGTTATTTGTATTAGGTTTAATATTTTTTGTTTTGGGAGAGATACTATCAGAAATAATGGTTAATTTATTTTATTTTGTATTTCCAAATAAAGTATATTTTATAATAACTAGTATTTTATCATTTATATATTACTCAATCGTATCTACAT
>JAAZHK010000003.1 GCA_012510745.1 Mycoplasmatota bacterium | reverse complement strand
TATTATGGAATATAATAAAATAACTCCTATTATTTGTTTTACTAAATTAGATTTACTTACAAAAAAAGAAAAAGAACAATTAAAAAAAATTAGCCAATATTATCAAAAAATAGGTTATATTACTTTGTAAAATACTAAATTAAGACATTTAAAGAAAGTTATTAAAGACAAAGTAAGTGTTTTAACAGGTCAAACAGGAGTAGGAAAAAGTACTTTATTAAACAAACTCGATAATCGCTTAAATTTAAAAACAGCAGAAATTTCATTATCCCTAGGTCGAGGCAAACACACTACTAGACATGTTGAATTAATCGAAATACATAAAGGAAAAGTATTGGATACTCCAGGTTTTTCAGCTTTAGATTTTAATCATTTACTTAATGAAGAAATAAAAGCTGGATTTAAAGAATTTAATAATTTTGAATGTCCGTATCAAGACTGTTTACATATTAATGAGAAAGAATGTTTAATAAAGAAAGAAGTTCAATTAGGTAATATATTACCAAGTCGTTACCAAACATATAAAAATTTAATTTTAAAGAAAGGAAATTAACATATGAAAATATCAGCGTCTTTTTTAGAAAGCAACAATATAATTGAAGATATATATAAATTAGATAAAACAGATGTTGATTATTTGCACGTTGACATTATGGATGGTAATTGGGTTAAAAGAAAGACTTTTAAATATAAAGAAATTAAACATTATACTAGTAACATTTCAAAAAGATTAGACATTCATTTAATGGTTAAAAAGCCTCTTAAATACGTGAAAAAATATATTGATTTAAATGTTGCTTTTATAACAATTCATTTAGAAGATACTATCGATTTAAATAAAACAATTAATTATATTAAAGCTCATAATATTAAGGTAGGATTATCAATAAAACCAGAAACTAATTTTGAAAGTTTATATCCTTATTTAGAAAAAATAGATTTAGTTTTATTAATGGGAGTTAATCCAGGTTATGGTGGTCAAAAAATAGTCGATAACATTAATGAACGACTTACTAAGTTAAAGAATTATCTCAATACTAAAAAATTAAACACTTTAATAAGTGTTGATGGCGGAATTAATAATGATAATAAACATTTAGTATCAAAAGCTGATATCTTGGTAATTGGTAGTTATATTTTAAATAGCAATAATTATCAAGAACAAATAAATAAAATGCGAGGCAACTAATAAAATTAGTTGCTTTAAGTTGCAAAAATTGAATATTTATCTTATAATTATATAAGAATAGGGGTAGGTTTATGAGTGAATCAAAGAACACTTTTAATTTTATAGATGAAAAAGGTCAAGTAAGAACAGCAAAAGAAATATTTATTTTTCATTTATTAGATACCAGTAAAGACTATGTCATTTATGAATTATCATATGATAATCAAGATATTGCTAGTATTCATGTGGGTATCATTGAAAAGACTAATAATGATATAAAAATTAGTGATATTTCAGATGTACAAGAATTAGAACTAGTCATGAAATCTATTAAAAATATGGCTTTAGAAGGAGATCGATAAAATGAATAAAAAATATTTTACAGTAAAGGACCAAGAAGGAAAAATTCAACAGGCCGAACTTTTAACTATTTTTGCTAAAAATGATACTGGAAAAGAATATGCTGTATATACTATTCAAGACAATAATCAATTTGGAGTATATTCTCAAATTATTCAAAGAGGATCAAACGGAAACGATATATTAGTCGATATAATTGATAATAATGAGAAAATAGAAATTAATAATATTGTTAAAGCTTTATTATCAGCAGCAGTTTAACGATTATACTATACAAGGGGTGATAAAATGGGAGTATCTATTGATATAAAAGGTGTAGATAGATTAAATAATTATAATTTTTATAATCATAATGATAATTCTAAAATAAGTGATTATGAAATAACTCAAATCGATACTATTAGAACCTTTTTTAATTCTATACAAGGTAAACATATAGATAATATTGCTATTTTTAACAATCGCCTTGTAGGGATAAACGAGAGCATTATTAAATGTAATATAAAAGATTCTTCTAATTATAATTTAAATACTATTATTCAAAATAATAATAGTAATCATAAAATAAGTGATTTTGATTATAGCAAAAAAGATAAATTAGACAAATTAATGGAAACAATTAAAGGAAAAGTATTATCTTTTAGGAAAAAAGATTCACAAACACTCTCAAAACCTTATAACCAAAATAGATTTCCAATTTTAAATACTAAAAATAATATTGTTATTTTAACCTCTAAAGAATTAACTCATAAATTCGTTAACGCTTTATTTAAATATAAAGATTTATATGCATCAAATGATAATTTAACATATGGGCACTATATGGAATCTTACTCTCCTAAAAAAAGTTATGGTTTTATTAACAATACGGTTGGAATTATTATTATTGTTTTAGGAATTATATTTATTATTTATAAAATATTATCCTATATTAATTAAAAATACTCGTTGATACATCAACGAGTATTTTTTGTTTTATCTATTATAGAATTCTACGATTAAAGCTTCATCAATATCAGCATTTAATTCGTTTCTTTCAGGCATTCTTATATAATTACCAGTAAGAGTGTTGTTATCAAATGTTACAAATTCCATTCTTTTTGTAATATTCTCTAAAGCAGCCTTAATAGCGGGATGGTCTTTTGAATTTTCTTTTACAGAAATAGTAGAACCAACTTTAACACTAAATGATGGTATATCTACTTTTTTACCGTCTACTAAAATATGACCATGATTAACTAATTGTCTAGCACCTCTTCGAGAATTAGATAAACCCATACGATAAACAATACTGTCTAATCTAGATTCCAATAATTTTAAGAAATTTTCACCTTGGATGCCTACCATTTTAGCAGCTTTATCAAAAGTTTTTCTAAATTGTCTTTCATTTAAGCCATACATAAATCTAACCTTTTGTTTTTCTTTTAACTGAACACCATAGTTAGATAATTTTCTTTTTCTAGATTGACCATGTTGTCCTGGACCATAAGGTCTTTTAGCCAATTCTTTACCTGTTTCAGAAATCGAAAATCCTACTCTTCTTGCTTTTTTATAACTAGGTCCTGTATATCTTGACATTTTTATTCTCCTTTCAATGTTTTTTCATAAACATTGATATAATTTAATACATAACTACGATGTCTTTTTTTAATATGTTCGCCGAACAGCGGGTTACTAATAATTTAAAAGACATATTAATTAATTTTTAAATATTGCTGTTCAATGAATATGCAGTTTAAATTATATAATTAATTATATGTTATGTCAAGTTATAAAACGAATAGTTATTGGATTTATATATTAATTATGATATAATTTTTATGTAGTAGGGAGTGATTTATTTGTTTTTTATATCTTTATTTATACCAGCCTTAATAGCAGTAATTATTTATTCAAAAATTCAAAACAAAAAAATTGATTTAACTTATTTTGTTATTTGGTATCCAATATATTTGTTTGGTATTAATTATATTATTATTTTTATCTTAGTTTTTCTTTTTGAAGGAGCGAATACAGTATTAGTATCAGAAATGTTTTCTAACATATTAAGTTTAAAATATATGAGCTTGGCTATTGTATTAGCTGTAATTTTACCATTAGCTTTTTCAACTATTAAAATCAATATATCTTTTAAAAAGGTTAAAAATCATGAAAAATAAGCATTACACTCTTGGTAATATTTGTTTTTTTATATCTTTTTTCCTTTTCTTTTTTGTTATATGGTTAGATGTAGTATTAGGAAATGTTTATATAGATAAACTAATTTTTCATTTATTAGTATCCCAAGAAGGTACTAATTACGAAATTATATTACAATTTTTGAAACCCTTTTGCATTGCTACCATCTTCTTTTTTATCTTTTTTATTCAAATATTTAAAAAGTCTCCATTTATAACAATAAACTTATTAAAAAAACAATTTTCTTTTTTTCTTTTTCCATTTAGAACAAAAAATTCTAAAACATATTTAAAACTAAGTGTAGTGGTTTTTACTATAGCTATATTATTTATGATGATAAAGTTACAAGGTTTTCAATATCTAAAAAATCAAATAACTATATCCACTTTTTATGAAGAACATTATGTTAATCCTAATGATGTAAAAATAACTTTTCCAGATAAAAAGAGAAATCTTATTTATATTTTTTTGGAATCGATGGAAACAGGATATTCTAGTTATAAATTAGAAAATAATCAGGTTGTTAATTTAATTCCCAATTTAACTAATTTAGCAAACGCTAATATTAATATTTCTAATAATAGTAATTTTGGAGGAGGAAGGCAAGCACCTGCTACTGGTTGGACTATAGCTGCGATTGTAGCGCAAACAGCAGGAATTAATTTAAATATTCCAATCGATGGAAATTCTTTAAATAATTATAATATTTTTATTCCAGGTGTTACAACAATTGGGGATATCTTACAAAAAGAGGGTTACAATCAGGTTTTTTTATTAGGATCTGATTCTGATTTTGGGGGTAGAAAAAACTATTTTACTCAACATGGTAATTATAAATTATATGACTTAAACTACGCTAAAGAAATTAATAAAATAGATAAAGATTATCATGTATATTGGGGATATGAGGATCAAAAATTATTTACATATGCTCAGGAAGAATTGCTAAGATTATCACAAAAATCAGAACCTTTTAATTTAACTATATTAACAGTCGATACTCATTTTTACGATGGATATGTTGATAATGAATGTGAATTAAAGTTTGAAGTAGATTATGCTAATGCGATAAATTGTTCTGATAAAAAAATAGGCATTTTTATAGATTGGGTCAAACAACAATCTTTTTATGAAAATACAACAATTATTTTAACAGGAGATCATTTAACAACGAATAACAATTTCTTAAAAGAAAATAGTGATCGCTTAGTATACAATACAATAATTAATTCAGCAAAAACAGCAAATAACATAAAGAATCGTGAATTTACTATTTTAGATATGTTTCCTACAACCTTAGCTAGTATGGGAGTTAATATAGAAGGAAATAAATTAGGTCTAGGTACAAATTTATTATCTGAAGAAAAAACACTAATTGAAAGTTTAGGTGTAGATCTATTTGAAAGAGAGTTATCTAAAAAATCAAAATTATATAGAACCTTCTTCTATTAAAAATAAAAGAAGGTTTTTTATTTTGCAAAATTTGTCAAATTATATTGTAGTTAGTATGAGAATTATGTTAAAATGTAGTAGAATAGATTTGAGGCGATAATATGGATCAAGTAATTATAATGGTAGTTACATATTGTGTTATAGCAATAATTAATATTATTGTAATTTTATTCTTGATTAATAAATATCGAAAAACAAAAAAATCAAAAATAATAGAAAAATTGGATCGCGATAAAAACATTATAATTTCAACGCCTGTTTTATCAGAATTGTCTAAAATTGAAGCATTAATAAAAAGTGAAAAACTTGAAGAAAAATATCAAAGTTGGCAAAGAAAATTCGAAATTATTAAAAACGATCGAATTACTAAAATTAATGATATGATTATTGAATTAGATCTCTTTTCTAATAAAAAAGATAATAAAACATATCAACTTAAATTAGCTCAAACAGAAATAGAAGTTTATCGTGCTAATGTTTCAGCTAGTAAACTTCTTGAAGAAATAAAAGAAATTACTTTAAGCGAAGAAAAATATCGTGATATTATAACTAAATTAAAAGTTAAATATAGAGAATTAACTAATATTTTTTCACTTCACAAAAAAGAATATGATGAAATTACACCTGTAATAGAATTACAATTTGAAAATATTGAAAAAAGATTTGCTGACTTTGAACATGTAATGGAAAATAATGAATACAATGATGTAATCCATGTGGTAAAAGCTTTAGACTCAATGATTGATCATATGGGAATTATAATTAAAGAAGTTCCTGATTTAATCCTTTTAATTAAAAAAATTATTCCTAAAAAAATTGAACAAATTAAGGATATATATGAAATAATGCTGAAACAAGAATATCCTTTAGATTATTTAAATATTGAATATAATTTAAGTGAAACAAATAAAAATATTAATAATATATTAGATCGTATAAAAGTTTTAAATTTAGAAGAATGTTTATTTGAATTAAAAACAATTGTTGAATATTTAGAGGGAATGTTTAATGATTTTGAAAAAGAAAAATTATCAAGAAGAGTTTTTGAAGATGCTGCTAAAAATTTTGAAAATAAATTAAATAAAATTAATCGTATTGTTAATGATATATATAATCAAATAGAAGATATAAAAAACATGTATGATTTAACTAATAAAGATATTGAAGTAATTGATGATGTTAATAGTAACTTGATGAGTATTAATACTGATTTCAAAGATTTAATGATTCAAGTTAAAAATAAATCATTTCCATATTCTCGTATTACTCGTGATATAGATGTTTTATCAGTTAGATTAAAGGAATTAGAAATATCTTTAGATTCTTCTTTAAAATCACTAGGAAGTATGTATGATGATGAAATAAGAGCTCGTGAGCAATTAGATGAAATAGAAGAGTTATTAAAACAATGTAAATTACGAATTAGAAGTTACAAACTTCCGATTATTACTGATAATTATTTTGTAGAATTAGCTGAAGCTAATGAATCAATAATTGAAATCGTTAAAGAATTAGAAAAGAAACCAATAGTTATAAAAACATTAAATATCAGAGTAGACACAGCCCGTGATTTAGTATTAAAATTATATAACACTACTAATGAAATGATAAAAACAGCCCAATTAGCTGAAATGGCTGTGATGTATGGCAATCGTTTTAGAAGTACTTATAAAGATATTAATCAAGGTTTATTAAGTGCTGAAAAATACTTTTTTAAAGGTAATTATAAACAGGCCTTAACAATTTCGATTAATACAATTGATTTAATAGAACCAGGTATTCACAAAAAATTATTAAATATTTATAGTCGTAAAAATTAAAAGGATTATTATAATCCTTTTTTTGATTTTCAAATAAAGATAATTACTTGTATAATAATTTTGGTGATTTTATGATTTATTTAGATTATTCTGCTACAACTCCCGTTAATAAAGAAGTATTAGATACTTTTTTTAAAGTATCTAATAATTATATTGGTAATCCAAACTCTATTCACAAATTAGGTGTTGAAAGTAAAAAGTTAATGGATGAAGCAACAGAACAAATAGCTAATTTATTTAATATATTGCCAGATGAAGTAATTTATACAAGTAGTGGTAGCGAATCAAACAATTTGGCAATTAAAGGAATATGTCATAGTTATCCATCGCGTTCTAAGCATATTATTACAACTAAAATGGAACATTCTAGCATTTTAGAAACAGTAAATTATATGAAAGAAAATGGTTATAAAGTTAATTATTTAAATATTTTAGAAAACGGTTTAATAGATTTGGAACATTTAAAAAAATTGTTGAAAGAAAAACCTCTTATAGTAACAATAGCTTTAGTTAATAGCGAGGTTGGTATTAAACAACCAATAGAGGAAATTGGAAACATAATAAGGGAAATAAGCCAAACAACAATATTCCACGTCGATGGTACAAATGCTGTTGGTAAAATCAAAATTAATTTAAAAAATATTGACCTATTTTCTTGTAGTGGGCATAAATTTTATGGTTTAAAAGGAATAGGTTTGTTAATCAAGAAAAAGCATATTAATCTAACTCCTCTTATTCATGGTGGCAAAAGTACTACTGTTTATCGTAGTGGTACTCCCGCTTTAGGTTTAATTGTATCAATAGCTAAATCTTTGAGATTAGTTATAACTAATCTTGATAATCAATATGATTATGTTTTAAATTTAAATAGATATTTAATTATGTTGTTAAATAAAATACCAGAGGTTTTTGTTAATAGTAATAGTTATTGTATTCCTCACATAGTTAATATAAGTATTCCTTTAATAAAACCTGAAACAATTATTCATGCTTTAGAAGAAGAAGATATATATATAACAACTCAAACAGCTTGTTCAAAAGGTGATGCATCATTAACACTTGTTGCTATGCATAAATCTTTACCTATTTCTGAAACTTCATTAAGAATTAGTTTATCACATTTAACTACAGAAAAAGAAATAATAACATTTGTTAAAAAATTAAAAAACATTTTAAATAAATTAATTTTAAAAAAAGGGGAATAATAAATGAAGAAAGTAATTTTAATTAAATATGGAGAATTAACAACTAAAAAAGGGAATAGAAATCTCTTTATTAATACCTTATATCAAAATATTAAAAGAAAATTAAAAAATTATGAAGTTAATATAACAAAAGAAATCTCTAGAATGTATATTGAATTCAATGAAAATGATTTAGAACTTATCTTATCCAAACTTAAAAACATTTTTGGACTTCATACGTTTCATGTAGCAAATAAAGTTTCAACTAATGAACAAGATATAAAAAACACTATAATTAATATGTTAAAACAAGAAAAAATAAAAACCTTTAAAGTCAAAACTAAAAGAAGTGATAAAAACTTTAATATTTCAAGTGTTGATTTTTCTAAAATGATTGGCAGTTTTATTTTAAATAATTTTAAAAAGTTAAAAGTCGATGTTCACAACCCAGAATTGTTGTTAAATATTGAAATAAGACAATATTATAGTTATATATATACTAATTCTTATCGAGGATTAGGAGGTTATCCTGTAGGTACTTTAGGACGTGGATTAGTAATGTTAAGTGGCGGAATAGATTCCCCCGTAGCTTTTTACTTAGCTGCTAAAAGAGGCATAAAATTAGATGCTGTTTATTTTGAATCTATGCCATATACTAGTTTAGAAGCTAGAAATAAAGTTATAAATTTATGTAAAATCTTAACTAATTATACAGATAATATTAATCTTTATATTATTCCTTTTACTGAAATTCAAGAAGCCATTTATAAATATACAGATAATACATATGCTATTACTATTATGCGTCGAATGATGTATCGTATAATGGAAAAATTAGTAAAAAAAATGAATTATCAAACAATTATTAATGGTGAATCAATTGGTCAAGTTGCTAGCCAAACTTTAACTAGTTTGCTAGTAGTTAATGAAGTTACTAATTTTCCAATTATTCGCCCGTTAGCGTGTTTAGATAAATTAGAAATTATTAATATAAGTAAAAAAATTGGTACTTATGAAACAAGTATTTTGCCTTATGAAGATTGTTGTACTATCTTTGTACCAAAACATCCAGTTATTAATCCTAAATTAACTAAATCTAAGATAATGGAAGAAAAATTTGATTATGAAAAGATGATTAATCAAGCGATTGAAAAATTAATTATAGTTAAAGTAAATTCAGAAAAAATAAAAAATGAATTGCTATAAATTACCAACATAAATAAGGTATTTTTTAAAAAAAATTTCACAACCTAAAAATGTATAGGAGGTGAAAATAAGTGAATCAAAATAAAGGTAAATTATACGTACCTGGTGCTCAACAAGCAATTGATAGAATGAAATATGAAATAGCTAATGAATTTGGTGTTAATTTAGGACCTGATGCAACATCAAGAGCTAACGGATCAGTTGGTGGAGAAATTACTAGACGTTTAGTTCAAAACGGATTAAACCAAATTGGTGGAAATTATAGTAATCAATCTAGTGGTAAATAATAAATAATAAAAAGCTTCTTGAATAAATACAAGGAGCTTTTTATTATTTATCTTTTTAAAAGAGATTTTAATTTGTCCTAATTTGTAGTATAATATAATTATTAGAAAGAGGAAGATGTATGAAAATAATGGTAATCAATACTGGCAGCAGTTCTTTAAAATTTAGTTTATTTAATATGAATCAAAAGAAATTGTTAATTAATGGTCTATTTGAAAGGATAGGTAATCCTGATGTAAGTGGCTATAAAATTAAATTTCAAGATCAAAAAATAGAAAATCAAGCTCCTTTAAATAATCATATCGATGCAGTTAATATTTTATTAAATAAATTGGTAGAATTAAAAATTATAGAAAAATTAGAAGATATAGATGGAATAGGTCATCGTATTGTTCATGGTGGTATTGATTATAAAGAATCTGTTTTAATTACTGATAAGGTTGTTCAAGATTTAATTGATATTATAGATTTGGCTCCTCTTCATAACCCTGCTCATATTATGGGAATTCAAGCCTTTAAAAAAATATTACCTAATATTCCAATGGTTGCAGTTTTCGATACCGCGTTTCATCAAACAATAGATGAAACAAATTATCTTTATTCTGTACCTTATTCTTGGTATCGTGATTATAAAATCAGAAAATATGGATTTCACGGAACATCACACCGCTATATATCTGAAACTATAATGCAAGAATTAAAAAGTTCCAAATTGAAAATCATTTCTTGCCATTTAGGAGCTGGCGGAAGTATCTGTGCTATAAAAGATGGTAAATCAATTGACACATCGATGGGATTTACTCCATTAGCAGGAATTACTATGGCAACAAGAAGTGGTGATATAGATGTATCTTTTATTCCTTATTTAATCAAAGAAAGTGGAAAAACATTAGAACAAATAATTGATGATTTAAATACCAAATCAGGTTTATTAGGAATAAGTGAATATAGTTCAGATTCACGAGATATTGAAGAAGGAATGGCTAATGGTAATGCTAATTGTATCTTGGCTCAAAAGAAATTAGTTAGATCAATAGTTAATTATATAGCTAGTTATTATGTTCAATTAGATGGAGCAGATGTAATTTGTTTTGCTGGTGGTATTGGCGAAAAAAGTCCTATTACTAGAAAAAACATTATTGATAATTTAGCTTGTTTAGGCATTTATATTGATGAGAAAAAAAACAATATTCGCAGTGAGTTTAGAAAAATATCAACTGAAGATTCAAAAGTTGCTGTTTATATTATTCCGACTGATGAAGAATTAATGTTAGCAAAAGATACTTTAAATATAATAAATAGATAGGAATAAAATCATGTTTAAAAAGATTGTAAAAAAGATCAAGAAATATAATACTATAGTTATTGCTAGACATATTGGGGTAGATCCGGACGCTATGGCTAGTCAAATTGCTTTAAAAGAGTCTATTAAATTAACTTTTCCAAAAAAGAATGTCTATGCAATAGGAATGGGATCAACTAAATTTAATTACTTAGGTAAATTAGATAAAGTAGAAGATATAAAAGATGCTTTATTAATAGTGTTAGATACACCTGATAAAAGAAGAATTGATGCTGCTAATATTGATTTATATACCGAAATTATTAAAATAGATCATCATCCTTATATTGAAACTTTTGCTAATATTGAATATATAGATGCAGCTAAATCCAGTACTTGTGAAATTATCATTGATATGATTAAAAAAACTAAATTAAAAGAAAATAAACATATTGCAGAATTATTATTTATGGGACTAGTGTCAGATTCTAATCGTTTTTTATTTAATAACACAACAAGTAAAACCTTTTTAACAGTTTCACAATTAATGAAAAAATACGATTTTAATTTAGCAGAATTATATGCTAATGTATATTTAAGACCTTTATCAGAAGTTAGATTACAAGGTTATATTGAACAACATATGATAGTTACTGAAAACGGTTTAGGTTACATAAAATTAACTAACGAATTATTAGAAAAGTTTGATGTTGATTCATCATCTGCTGGCAACTTAGTTAACAATTTTAATTTTATAGAAGAAGTTATTGTATGGGCAACTATTTCAGAAGATATAAAAAATGAAGTGATAAGAATTAATATCAGATCAAGGGGTCCTATTATAAATCACATTGCTGAAAAATACCATGGTGGTGGTCATGAAATGGCTAGCGGTGCTAGATTACAATCATTTGAAGAAACAGAATCTTTAATTGAAGATTTAGATATAGTTTGTAAAAAATATAAAAAGGAGAAATGATTATGAGAATTAATGAAGTAGATATGACTATTAGTGCAGTCAGAAGAAGTCAATATCCCACAGATGATAAGCCAGAATTCTTATTAGTAGGAAGAAGTAATGTAGGAAAAAGTAGTTTTATTAATACTATTGTAAACCGCAAATCTATAGCACGCACTTCATCTAGACCAGGAAAAACTCAAACTTTGAATTTTTACTTTGTTAACAAAGATTTTTATTTAGTTGATGCACCAGGATATGGTTACGCTTCTGTTAATAAAGAACAACAAAAAAAATTTGGTTTAATGATAGAAGAATATTTAGAAAAAAGAGAAGTATTAAAAAGAGTTTTTATGTTAATTGATTTCCGTCATAAACCAAGTGAAGATGATGTTCTTATGTATAATTTTTTAAAATACTATAATGTCCCAGTAACTTTGGTTGCTACTAAAGTAGATAAAATAAGTAAAAATAAACAAGAAAAATATCTAAAGATAATATTAGCAACTATTGATTTAGTTATGGGAGATGATTTAGTATTGTTTTCTAGTGTTACTAAATTAGGTAAAAACCTAATTATTAATAAAATAGAAGATTTAACTATTGAAACATTTTAATGTTTCTTTTTAATAACAAGGAGACGAAAATGAAAAAAGTAATGTTTATATCTAGCACAGGTG
>JAAZHK010000089.1 GCA_012510745.1 Mycoplasmatota bacterium | reverse complement strand
GAATTAAATTATCGTGCTCAGTACTTTTTATAATTATTGGTTTAGTTTCACTAACTAATAAAATATCAACATATTCATCATTAAATGATTTTAAAGAATCCATCATATATTTTGAACTAAACGCTATTTTAATTTCACTATCATTATTTTTTTCAATGTCAATCTTTTCTTCAACTTTCCCAATTTCTAAAGAAGAAGATTTTATAAATAATTTTTGTTTTTTAGTTTCAAAGAAAATAATATTTTTCTCTTTATCACTTGTTAATATACTAGCTCTATCTAAAACATCATATAAATTTAAAGTATTTATTTTTATTTTTAAATTTGATTCTTGAGGAATTAAATTAGTTGTATTGGGGTATTGTCCGTTTATTAATCTAGATTGAAATAAAACATTATTTATTTTAAATAAAATTTTATTATTAAAAATGTGAATTTCTATATCATCATTATTATCATCTAAAATCTTAATTAATTCTAATAAATTTTTACTAGGTATAATAATATTATAATCGTTTTCTATCTTAGTATTTATTGTTATATTTGTTTTTGCTAAACGATATGAATCTGTTGCAGTACACTCTAATAAATTACCAACAATATTAAAATTAATTCCAGTTAATACAGGTCTAGATTCATCATTTGATGAAGCAAAAGAAGTTTGATTAATAATATTTTTAAATAATTTATTATTTATCTTAATAGGATTTTTATTAATATCAAGATTAATTTTAGGATATTCATTTTCATTTAATCCATTCAAATTAAATTCACTATTCTTTGAATTAATTAAAATTTTATAATCTTCTAAAACTTTTATTTCAATAACTTCATCAGCTAATTTTTTTACAATATCTATTATATATTTTCCTTGAATTATAAAACTACCTTCTTTTATTATTTCCATATTTTCTTTTTCTTGTAATATAGTTACTTCAATTATTATATCATTATCGGTAGCTGTTAATATTAATTTATCTGTTTTTAAATTAAATTTTATACAACCTAAAATAGGAACTAAGTTTTTATTAGATAAAGCTTTTGATACTTTAATAAGAGCTTCTAATAAAACAGTTTTTTTAATTTTTAAATTCATAATTTACCTTCTTTCTTTTATTTATTTTATATAATAATAGTAGTAATAATGTTAAAAATGTTAATAACTTTCCTTACCTTTATTTTATCATAGTTTGTTAAAATAATATATGTTAATAAACTATTAATATATATTATTTTAAATCATTTTTGATTTTATTTATCATAATTTCTAATTCTTTATTTTTACTTAATTCTTTTCCTATTTTGTCACAAGAATGCATTACAGTAGCATGATTTCTATTACCAAATTCTGATCCTATTCTAGGAAATGATTCTGTTGTAAGATGTCTACTTAAATACATTGCTATTTGTCTTGGAAAAGTTAAATTAGCAGATCTTTTTTTTGATTTAATATCCTCAACTGAGATTTTAAAATATTCCGCTACAATCTTTTGTATTTTATTAATACTATTAATTTCATTAGTATTTTTATATAAAAAGTCTTTTAAAGCCTCTGTTGCAACTTCTAAATTTATATTTTTAAATCCCATAATAGCTGTGTAATCTAAAAGTCTATTTAACGATCCTTCAATAGCTCTAACAT
>JAAZHK010000016.1 GCA_012510745.1 Mycoplasmatota bacterium | reverse complement strand
TTAAAAACTACAGAAGCTTCTAACATTGCAATACAAAATTTTATAATTTACCAATTTGCTTTAATTATCATAAGTTTTTTTGCATTAATTTATAATTCCTTTTTTGAACTTTTCACTAATGTTGTTATATTAATATATTTAATTATTGCTGGTTTTATTTTAAATATACTAATTATTATTGGACTTTTTATTATTTCTTTTGCTAAAAATACAGATAAATTAATAATTAATTTCTTTATCCATATTGGAAGTAAAATAAAAATTATAAAATTGCAAGAAACAACTAAACATAAAATAAATAATTTTATAGAAAACTTTTATAATGAATCTATTGAACTAAGTAAAAACAAATTAAAATTTATGAATAAAGTTTTTATTCACATAATATCATTGTGTAGTTTATATACAATTCCTTTAATAATTTTTTACGCTATGGGAGATTTCTCAAGTTTAAATATTATGCAATCTATTTTTATTTCATCTTTTGTGATGTTAATAGGATTAGCAACACCAATGCCTGGTGGTACAGGTGGAGTAGAATATGCTTTTATCTTTTTATTTGGTAATTTTATAACTGGTGTAAAGTTAAATGCTCTAATGATAACATGGCGTTTTATAACTTTTTATTTGCCTATTATAATTAGTATTTGTTTAATAAGCTTTAAAAAAAGAAAATAAATCTCATCCTAAAGCCACATCTAAAATCATCATAACTGAAAAGCCTATTAAAGTAAATAAAGCCATAAGGTCTTTTCTTTTATTTGTTTGACTTTCAGGAATCAGCTCTTGTACAACAACATATATCATAGCTCCTGCAGCAAAGGATAAAAGAAAAGGTAATAATAATCGGACTTTTAACACTAAAATAGATCCAATAATACCTGAAATAGGTTCAACAATACCACTTAATTGTCCATAAAAAAATGCGTTTTTTCTTGAAAATCCTTCTCTTCTTAAAGGAACACTAATTGCAGTTCCCTCAGGAAGATTTTGTAAACCAATTCCAAAAGCTAGTAAAATAGCAGCAGTTAGTGTTGCTCCTTCTAAATTATAATTAATTGATCCAAAAGCTACCCCAACAGCTAAACCTTCAGGAATATTATGCAAAGTTATAGAAAAAATCAACATTAGGCTTCTTTTAAAACTATCTTTTTGAATAGTTTTTTTCTTACTAATATGATTAAATATTTTATCTCCAATAAATAATAATAAACCCCCACTAAAAAAGCCAATAAATACTATTAACCAAGGAATCATTTTTAAATTAATAGACATTTCAATAGCTGGAGATAATAAAGACCAAAAAGATGCTGCTATCATGACTCCACCAGCAAAACCTAATGTTGCATCTAAAATATTTTTATTTATTTTTTTAAAGAAAAAAACAACACCCGCCCCTAAAGCCGTCATACTCCAAGTGAATAAAGTAGCTAAAAAAGCTAACACAACAGGGTTTAAATTTAAAATATAATTTAACATATATCCTCCAAACAACTATGGTAATATATGAAACATTTTATATTTATGTTAATATTTTATTTACAATTGATAAAAACATGTTATAATACTAAAGGTTAAAAAAGGGAAGTGCAAAAATGAAAAAAAGAAATATAGCTATTATAGCGCATGTCGATCATGGTAAAACAACACTAGTTGATGGAATATTAAAATATGTTGGTAATTTTCGTGAAAACGAAGACTTAAGTAATGCAACAATGGATTCCAATGTTATTGAAAAAGAAAGAGGAATAACTATTTTAGCAAAACCAACTGGAATTAATTATAAAGGATATTATATTAACATTCTAGACACCCCAGGTCATGCTGATTTCGGTGGTGAAGTAGAACGTATTATGAATATGGTTAATGGAGTATTATTAGTTGTAGATGCCTATGAAGGAACTATGCCTCAAACTAGATTTGTATTGAAGAAGGCTTTAGCAGCTAATATCAAACCAATAATTGTTATTAACAAAGTAGACAAAACTAGTGCTAGATGTAATGAAGTAATTGATGAAGTTATTTCATTATTTATTGAATTAGGTGCAACCGATGAACAACTAGATTTTAAAGTAGTTTATACTTCAGCAGTTAATGGAACGAGTAGTATATCTAATGATATAGCAACTCAAGAAAAAGGTTTTGAAAGTTTGTTAGATTATATTATATCTGAAATACCAGCTCCAAAAGGCAATTTAGATGAAGAATTGCAATTTCAACCAGCTCTTTTAGATTATAATAATTATGTTGGTCGTATAGGTTTGGGTTTGGTTTCTAATGGTAAGATAAAAGTAGGACAAATGGTGTCGTGTATAAGGTTAGATGAATCAATTAAACAGTTTCGAATCCAAAAAATATTTGGTTATTCAGGCTTAAAAAAAATAGTTTTAGAAGAAGCAGAAGCAGGAGATATATGTGCTATTGCAGGATTACCTGATATATCAATAGGGGAAACTATATGTGAGATAGGAAAAATTAAACCTCTACCTATTTTAAATATTGATGAACCGACATTACAAATGACCATTGGTACTAATTCTAGTGTATTATCAGGTCGAGACGGAAAAATATTAACTGCTAGAAAAATTGAAGAACGTTTAATTAAAGAAACTCAAAAAGATATTAGTTTAAAAGTAGTTGCTAATGATCAAGAAAGTTTTATTGTTTCTGGTAGAGGAGAATTACATTTGGGTATTTTAATTGAGAATATGCGTCGTGAAGGTTTTGAATTAGAGATTTCCAAACCTCAAGTAATAATAAAAATAATCGATGATAAAAAATATGAACCATATGAAGAATTACAAATAGAATGTCCAGAAGAATATATTGGTAATATTATTGAACAATTAGGACAACGTGGTGCAATTATGGAAAGTATGGCAAACTT
>JAAZHK010000015.1 GCA_012510745.1 Mycoplasmatota bacterium | reverse complement strand
TAACACAAAACAAAAATTACAACTAGTAGTCATCAGTATTGATAATGATTTGGCTAGTAAAGTATATATTAATATGAAAAGGAAAAAATGTTTAGAAGTTGGTATTTTGTTTCAACATATAACTTTAGAAGAAAATGTAGAAGAATCTAAAGTAATAAGTATTATAGAAAAATTAAATAAAGATAAAAATGTAACTAGTATTCTTTTACAACTTCCTATTCCTAAACACTTAAACAAAGATAAAATTATTAATAGTATTGATCCTATTAAAGATGTTGATGGGTTAACTAATCTTAATATGATAAAAATAATCAATAACGAACCAAGTATTATACCTTGTACTCCTAAAGGAATTATTTCTTTGATGAAATATAATCATATAGAAATAGCCGGTAAAAACATTGTTATTATTAATCGTTCTAAATTAATAGGAATACCTTTATTTCATTTATTATTAAACGAAAATGCTACTGTTACTATGTGTCATAGCCACACAAATAATTTAAAAAAAATAACTAAGAAAGCGGATATAATTATTTCTGCTATAGGAAAAAAAGACTTTATTAATAAAAGCATGATTAAAAAAAATAGTATTGTAATTGATGTAGGCATAACTAGAATAAATAATCAAATATATGGTGATGTTAATTTTAATAAAGTTAAAAATAAAGCTTCTTTAATAACTCCAGTGCCTAATGGAATTGGTCCAATGACCGTTATATCTTTAATAGAAAATATTATAGCATGTCAAAAGATGAGTTAATAACTCATCTTTTATAATTTTTTTAATTTATTGATAGCGTCTAAAACACTATCAACAGCTATAATATTAATTTTATATCCTTTTTGTTTTTTTATTTTCATTGCTTCTTGATAGTTTTTACCACTAGGAACTAACAGAACATCTGCTTTATTTTTAACTGCACCTTTTACTTTATGTCTTACTCCATCAATTGATAAAACATTTCCATCACTATCTATAGCACCAGTTCCTACAATTTTTAATCCTTTTGTAATATCATCAGTAACTAATTTATTATAAATTCCTAATGTAGTTATTAGTCCTCCTGATGATCCTACTTCATCTGCATTAAAGTTAAATAAAACTTTAGGATTAGTTTCATATTCTTTTAATAAAAAAGCTCCTATACCTATCTTTTTTTCGCCTTCCATATCTTTTACTTTAGTTTTAACATTTATAATCTCTTTTTTTCTTTTTACTGTAAAATTAATAGTATCACCAATTTGTTTAGTATCAATATAATTATTAAAAGTCAAAAGATCAATTATCTTAATTCCATCATAACTAAGAAGGACATCATTTGATTTTAATGGATTATTATCACTATCTAACACATATAAAATATAATATTGTTGTTTCTTTATTTTAATTTCTTTTTCAGCTAATCTGTACGCTAATTCAATAGCCATATTATTGGTTTCTTCTAGCATTTTACGTTGAATAAAATCTAAATTTTCAATTATTTCTTTTTCCATACAATTATCTTCTTTAAGATCTTGTTTACTAACAACCTCCCAAGAAGGAAAAAGATATGACAGAAGATACGTTGCCACCATTCCAGATGATTGTTTTACAAAAGCTAGATTAAAGCTACCTTCTTTATTTTTTTCTTGATCTATAATAACCTTTTCATCTATATTAGAAATACCCCCGCCCATATATATATAATAAGGTACTGGCAAACTTAATAAAGAACTTATAATTAAAGATAAAGCAATTGTCTTATAGACTTTTTTGAAAATATCTTTAGTTTTAACATATATTTTATTAAACATATAAATCAACTCCTATCTAATTATAATATAAAAGAAGGTACATATGAAAAGGACTATTAAATTTATTCTCCCTTTATTATTTTATATAATATTTCTAATTTTAACTTTATTATCACCGATGCTTATAAAAAAAGTTGTTTTAGAAGCTATTGATATTTGGATTAATAATATTATACCTTCTCTATTACCTTTTTATATATTATCGGAGTTTTTAATAAATTATGGTTTCGTAGATTTATTTAGTTACTTAACTAATAATATAACTTATTCACTTTTTAAAATTAATGGTGAGGCTAGTTTTGTTTTAATTTTAAGCTTACTTAGTGGTACTCCGAGCAATGCAAAATATATTAAAATGTTAAGAGATAAAAGCTTGATTAATGATATGGAAGGCACTAAATTATTAACATTTACTCATTTTATTAACCCCTTGTTTATTATTGGTATTACGAATTTACTTTTTAATAATTATAAAATAACTTTATTTATTATGGGAAGTCATTATTTAACTAATATTATTATTGGAATCTTATTCCGTAATTATTATATTAGTCCCAAACAAAAAAGAAGCCTTAAAAATAGCATTTATAATCAAGTTAGATATAATTTTAGCACTACATTAAGTAATGCTATTCAAAAAAGTTTTAATATTTTAATTTTGATTTTAGGCACAATAATCTTTTTTTTATTAATTATTAATATCACTAATTACTATTTAAATATCAACCAATATTATCAATGTCTTATAAACGGATTAATAGAAATAACAAGCGGAGTTAATTATTTAACTAAAATTAATTTACCTATTATTTACATAGCTAGCTTATTAACATTTTTTTTATCCTTTGGAGGTCTTAGTATTCATATGCAAACGAAAAGCATAATAAATAATACTCAAATAAAATATTTTCCATATTTAATTGCGCGATTAATTCACGCATCAATTAGTAGTTTAGTAGTTTATTTTTTAATAAACACCTACTATATGTAATCCAAAATCAACATCTTTTATTTCCAAATGCTCAAGTTCTAAATCAAAAGTAAAGATTGTTTTGCCTGAAATTGTATTTGTAGTAAATTTAAAATAATTATTAATATCATCTATGGGTACAAAATTAACATAATGAGGATCAGGAATAGTATATTTCATATCTTTATAATAAAACGTTTTTCCAGAAACATCTATAAATAAATTAATAAATCCTGTTTCATATATAAAGACAATACAATTTTTTGTATCTCCCTCAATTTCACATGTTGCTTCCTTAACCTCTGATAAAGGATTTAAAGTATTATTAATATCATCATAAATTGTTTTATATAAAGTCGTTTGAAAAGTAATTAATTCATGACGAAATTCTTCTGCTTGTAAACGATCACGATACGTTAAAACAATAGAGAATAACGAAATAAAGATTAACATAACAATAACAAAACCTATTAATAATTCGATAATCGATATACCTTTATTATTTAATCTTTTCATAATCCACCTACTTTTTTCAAATTAGCAAAACGAACTGGATAGACTCTTTCTTCATCATAAGAACATTGATCTTGATGTTGTTTTATAATAATAATTCTTTCTTCATTAAAAGAACCTATATAATCTAAATATTTTGTTAATCCATCTGGTTTTTCTCCGCTAGTATTATTAGTGTTAATTATCCCTATATAATTAATTTCCATAGAAGTTAACAAAGCTTTACAAAACTCGTCGTCTCCACAAAAATCAGTTGTTTTTTGAATTTCAGTAATGTTAGTCAAATTATTTAAATTTAAATTTTTTCTAATTGTATTTATATTATAAACACTTTCAATATCATCATAGGTGTTACGTTTTTCATAAAGACCAATTAAAGGTATTACATTAACATATATAAAAGTAAAGATGCCTAAAACAAAAGCTGATACAACCAAAGTCTCTACAATAATAAAACCCTTATTAGTATTCTTTTTCATTTTTTTCTCCTCTTAAACTTGATTATCTTATAAATCTATTATATAATAAATTATAGTAAATTACCATATATAAATAAAAGAATAAAAGGGGTCTATATAATGATAGAATATGATGTAGCTAATACACCAATTGTGGATTTAGTTAATCAAATCATTGTTTATGCCGTTAAACAAAAAGCTAGTGATATACATTTTGATCCTGAAGAAAAGTATGTAAAAGTGCGTATACGTATTGATGGTTTATTAAAAAACCATGCTAAAATACCTAAGGAATTTGAAAGAAATATTGCTACTAGAATTAAATTAATGGCTGGAATGAATATAACTGAAAATCGATTACCACAAGACGGTGCTATTAAAAATACAATTGCTGGTTTAGATTTAGATATGCGTGTAGCTGCTTTACCAACTAGTCATGGTGAAAAAATAGTTATCCGTATTTTAGATTATACTAGAAGTTTAAAAGGTCTTGGCAGTTTAGGCTTTACAAAGAAAAACTTCGATAAATTACAAACAATGATGAAAGTACCAAATGGAATTATTTTAGTTACCGGTGCTACTGGATCTGGAAAATCAACAACAGTTTATTCTATTTTACAGGAACTAAACAGTGAAGGAACAAATATAATTACTGTTGAAGATCCAATTGAAATGGATATTGAAGGAATTAATCAGGTACAAGTTAATTCAGAAATTGGTCTAGATTTTGCTAGAGTATTAAGATCTGCATTACGTGAAGACCCTAATATTATTTTAATCGGAGAAATTCGTGATAGTGAAACAGCTAAAATCGCAGTTAGAGCTTCTATTACTGGTCACTTAGTATTATCGACGTTGCATACTAATGATTCTTTAACAACCATTGAAAGATTATTAGACATGGATGTTGAAAGATATTTATTAGCTAGTGCTTTAACTGGTGTAATTAGTCAAAAATTAGTTCGTAATTTATGTACACAATGTCGTCAATTAGATGAGACCACCGATTATGAAAAAGAAGTATTTAGAAGAATATTAAAAGTTAACGTACCTAAAATATATAAGCCTAAAGGTTGCTCAAATTGTATTAATGGTTATCGTGGGCGTACAGCTTTACAAGAGGTATTACCTATTAATGAAAACATTAGAGATCTAATAGCTGATGAAAACGTTAGTAAAGAGATGTTAAGAAATGCTATTTATAAAAGCGAAGTTACAACTATGATTCAAGACGGGTTAGAAAAAGTTTTAATGGGAATAACTTCTTTTGATGAAGTTTATAAAGCTATTGCAATTGATGATGAATTAGATAATTATGTTCAAAGAGAAATGCTTTTAACTGAAAATGAAATACCCAAAATAAATTCGCAAATAAAAAAAGATACTGAATTTTTATAATCAAGTATCTTTTTTAAATAAATCTCTCTAATATTTCATTTGATATATATAAATAATCTTTATTAATAAATAAAAAGTTATTTTTAATCAGCAGAATCTGTTGTTCTATTAAATCTTCAATATAAAATATTGTTCTTAAATCTTTTTTATATTTTGCTTTAAAATCTAATAAATTTACACCTTCTAGTTTTCTTAAACCTAAAATAAGCTCATAACTAATAATATCTTTATTAGTTAATATTTCTTCTGTTTGATCAAAATCCCCTTTTATATAACGATTTATATTAATCGTATTAATATATCTTTTTTTATTAATATATCCACTAGCGCCTAAACCAAATCCATAATAATATTGATTATTCCAATAAGTTAAATTATGTTTAGATTGATATTCTTCTTTAGCATAATTACTAATTTCATAATGGCTATAACCATTTTTTTCTAAAATGGTTTTTATATAATAAAACATTTTATTATCCAAATCCTCATCTATGTTTTTAATATTGTTAATATATAATTTAGTATGTTTTTCAATTATTAAACTATAAAATGATAAATGAGGGACGTTTAATTTTAAAACTTCAGTTAAATCTTTATCTAATTCTTCTATCGCCTCATTAGGTAGTCCATGTATTATATGTATATTAATATTAGTAAAATACTTATTTGATAATAAAATTT
>JAAZHK010000088.1 GCA_012510745.1 Mycoplasmatota bacterium | reverse complement strand
GCGGGAGTTAATCGACCTGAATCAATAGAAGAATTTTATAAGGGAAATAAAGATTTAACAAATGATATTATTAATTTGTTGCAATCAAAAAAATTAAAGATCCCTTTTCTTTATACATCTAGTATCCAAGCTTTAAAAGATAATGATTATGGTAAAAGTAAAAAAGATGCTGAAAATATTATCAAAAATTATGGCATAACAGCACCCGTTTATTTATATCGTTTACATAATGTTTTTGGTAAATGGTCTAAACCTAATTATAATTCTGTAGTAGCAACGTTTTGTTATAATATTTCACATGATATAGAAATAATAATTAATGATCCTAATACCCAATTAGAGTTAATATATATAGATGATATAATAACAACATTTGCCAATTTATTAAAAACTAATTTTACACAAGAAAACAAAGAAGATTTTTATTATATATCTCCAGTTTATAAAAGAACATTAGGAGAAATTGCAAATTTAATACATTCATTTAAAAATAACATGAATTCATTAAGTGTTCCTGAAACCGGTGATGAATTTATTAAAAAATTATTTTCGACTTATATTAGTTATATTGATATATCTAAAATGAGCGTCAAAGGCAAAATGAATATTGATGAAAGAGGTAGTTTTACCGAATTGGTTCATACAGCAAATTCTGGACAATTCTCTGTTTCGGTTTCAAAGCCTGGTATTCTAAGAGGAAATCATTATCATCACACTAAAATTGAACGTTTTATTGTTGTTAAAGGACAAGCTGAAATAAGTTTTAGGCATATTGAGAATAAGAATATATATACCTATAGTGTTGATGATTCTAAATTAGAAATAATTACTATTCCCCCTGGGTATACTCATAGAATAAAAAATACTGGACAAAATGATATGATATTATTTATATGGTGTAATGAAATATTTAATAATAGTTCTCCTGATACATATTATATGGAGGTTTAAATGAAAGAAGTAAAAGTAATACCTTTGGTACCGTCGTTAAATCCTGATGAAAAAATGACAAAATATATTAAAGAATTAATTAAAATAGGTTTTGAAAAAATTATTGTTATTAATGATGGTAGTAGTAAAAAATATGATGATTATTTTAATGAAATAAAAAAATATAAAGAAGTAGAAGTGTTAAAACATGCTGTTAATCAAGGAAAAGGAAGAGCTTTAAAAACAGGATTTAATCATTATTTAAATAATTATAATGATTATAATGGGATTGTAACAGCTGATGCTGACGGACAACATAGTCCAAAAGATACATTAAAAGTAGCCAAATCTCTTGAAAAAAATAAGAAATCTCTAATTTTAGGAACTAGAAATTTTAATGAAAAGCAAGTGCCTTTTAATAGCAAATGGGGAAATAAAATAACAACTTTTATTTTTAAATTATTTTATGGTAAACAAATTAATGATACTCAAACAGGTTTAAGAGGAATACCAAATAATTTTATTCCCTCAAGTTTAAAGTTAGAAGGTGAACGTTTTGATTATGAAATCAATGTTTTAATACAAGCGGTAAAAGAAAAAATAAACATAAAAGAAGAAATAATAGAAACTATCTATATTGATGAAAATAAAAGTTCACATTATAATCCAGTTAAAGATTCTATTAAAATATATAAAATATTATTAGGAAACTTTTTCAAATTTGCTTTTTCTGGTATTTTTAGTTTTGTTATTGATTATTGTTTATTTTATATATTAGCAAATCATTTTTTAAACTTTCAATCTAATTTTAAAACGATTTTTATAGCTACTGTAGTAGCAAGGATAGTTTCATCTTTAATTAATTATAAATTAAATAAAGAGCTTGTGTTTAAATCTTCGAATATCAATAATACTTTACTTAAATATTATAGTTTATGTATTATTCAAATGTTAACTTCAGCTTTAATGGTGTACTTATTAACTTTAATAGGTTTTAATAAAAATATATTTAAAATTATTGTAGATATTATTTTATTTTTTATCAGTTATCGTATTCAAAAATTTATAATTTTTAAATAAAAGGAGATCGTATGAGAAAACTAAAAGTAATGGTTGTAGTTGGAACAAGACCCGAAATAATTAGACTATCTGAAACTATTAAAGCTATTGATAAGTATTTTCAATTAATCCTTGTTCATACAGGCCAAAATTATGACTATACCCTAAATGAAATATTCTTTGAACAATTTAATTTGAAAAAACCAGATTATTATTTAAATACACCAGGTAAGCACTTAGGAGAAACTGTTGGTAATATTATATCTAAGTCATATGAAGTAATAGAAAAAGAAAAGCCAGCTGCTTTATTAGTTCTAGGCGATACAAATAGTTGTTTAGCAGCATACTCTGCTAAAAGATTAAAAGTACCTATTTTCCATATGGAGGCTGGTAATCGTTGTTTTGATTTTAATGTTCCAGAAGAAATAAACAGAAGAGTAGTGGACCATATTAGTGATGTTAATTTAGCATATACAGAAAATGCTAGAAGATATTTAATCAATGAGGGAATAAAAAATGATTTTTTATATGTAACCGGATCTCCTATGAATGAAGTTTTGTCTAAAAAAATGGATGCCATTAAAAAAAGTGATATATTAAAAAGACTTAATTTAAAGAAAAAAGATTATTTTGTTGTTAGTATGCACCGTGAAGAGAATGTTGATATTGAAGAAAATTTTAATAATTTGGTAAAAAGTTTAAACACTGTTGCCGAAACATATCATAAACCAATTATCTTTTCTACCCATCCAAGAACTGCAAAAAGAATAAAAGAAAAAGGTATAATCTTT
>JAAZHK010000087.1 GCA_012510745.1 Mycoplasmatota bacterium | reverse complement strand
TTTAGTGATTGTTTTATATTATTTGTAGTAACATTAATAATTTTTTGAACCCTTGCAGCCTGTTTATAATCAGAATTAGGATTAAAAAATAGTTTATTTATTTTTATAAATCGTTTTAAAACCTTTTTATTTGTTTTAGTTGTAGCTGAATAATCTAAATAAATCATTTTATCACCATCTTTATTATACTATAAAAGTCTCTTTAAAGGTACAAATTTTGACAAAATATTATTCTTATGTTAATATAATTCACTACAAATGGAGTAATAAAATGAAAAATATTTATGATGAAAAAGAAATCAAAGAATCTTTAAATTATTTTGAATTGGCTAGAAAAAACTATAATTATTATTTTGATAGTAACAATTTTTTTATCAAATGTAGCGATTGTAAAACTTTATCTTTTTATTTTAAAGATTTAAATCTTTACAGTTTATTAGGAATATCTAATAAAGAATTGCTAAAGGAATTATATAGTTATGATGATACAAGCGATTTAAAAGAATTAGAAGAAATCCATCATCGAAAAGCTCTTTATAACTTAATAAAAGAAGAAAAAATAAACTTCCGTTCTTATAGTTTTAATCATAAGGCCAGTGCATTAAATGATATAAGAGGTTTTACTATTGATAATTTAGTAGGAGTAATCGAATTTAGCAAACCTATTTTTCATTTAACTGGTGGTGATTTAAATTTTACTAATGATTTTTATTTGTTAATGCTAGATAGAAATCAAAATTTATTTTTATTAGGTTTAGATAAAACTCAAAATAAAAATAATAACAAAGAAAACAAAATAGGTCTAGAAAGTCATATTTTATGTCGTCTTAAAGCTACTATAACTAGTTTTAATTTTAATGAAATGTTTAATAATCAAAAAGTATCTTTTGTAACTAGTGTTTCTTGCAAAAATTCACTTGGTGAGATTTATGAAACTAATATGCATCCAGATGTTCTTGATAAAAACAAAAACCGTTTAAAGCAAATGGCTGATTTCTTTGGAATGCATTATGATACTAGTAATTATTGTTCTTATTTACAAACAGAAAGAAATATATCAAATGCTAAAATAAAAGAATTAGAAAAAGAAAAACAAGAATTAATAAAAGAAAATGAAGAGTTAAAGACTGTGATTGAACACTCAAAAACAAAGGTAAAGAAACTTTTTAAATCGATAATTGAATAGTATAGAAAAAATAATTTCATACATAATATACATAGAATAGGCATAGACAAGTTCCATAATTTGACAATTTCCGCTTTTTCTAGTATAATATTGAACTGTTCCATGAGATGAGAGGTGTTTATAAATGTTTTATGATGAAAATAAAACTATGAAAGCTTGTGAGGATGACCCTTCCCTGATTTGGGAACTGATTAAAGAAGACTTACCTGAAGTAGTTGATAAGTTATTAACTAAAAAAATTATTGATATTAATTATACTGATCAAGATGGGAATGACGTATTAACAGTATTATTAAAAAAAGGCTATTATGATTTAGTATTAAAACATATGAGTAATAAAGAATGGAATGTTAACCATCAAAATAGTGATGGAAATACTTTTGCTCATATTCTAGTATTAATTAATTATGTTAAAGTTATAGATATTATTAAAAAATTAAGAAAGAATCTTAATTTTATTCCAAATATTAAAAATAATAAAAATGAGAGTATTCTTGATAAAGCTATTAATGATAGTTATATTTATACAACTGTTAAAATATTGGAAGATAAAAGATTTAATAATATTGATATATTGTCATTTAAAAATTTATATGATACATATATTAAAACAAATAATTATGGTAGATATACTAAATTAACCAACTTAGAAGTTATAATTGATAGTTTAGACGAAAAAAGTTTATTACCAAAAATGGATAAATTAATAAAATTAATTCGTGCTAATTTTGATATAATAAAAAAAGAAGTAGTTAATAATAAAACTATTGTTATAGATAATATAATAAATGAATTATTAGAAGAAAGTAATGCATAAGCATTACTTTTTTGTTATAATAATAACTACTTATATAGAAAAAGTAGGTGAAAAAATGATACTACCTAATTTAAAAGAAGCCAAAAAAAGAACTAAAGATCCTGTCTTAACTAAACAATTTAATATATCAAATGATTTAGTGCTTATTGGTCAAGGTAAAAGTTATTATATTAAAACTTATGGATGTCAAATGAACGAAAGAGATAGCGAAGATATTAAAGGAATCTTAGAACATATTGGTTTTAAAGAAGTATTTGATTATGAACAAGCCGATTTAGTATTATTAAATACATGTTCAATTAGAGAAAACGCTAATGATAAAGCTTTTGGAATGCTTGGCAGATTAAAACATTTAAAACAACAAAAAAAAGATTTAATAGTAGGTTTATGTGGTTGTATGGCCCAAGAAGAAATAGTAATTAATCAAATTTTAACAAAATATAAATGGCTTAATTTTGTTTTTGGAACACACAATATTATTAATTTGCCTTATTTAATTAATCAAAATATGATATTTAATAAATTAATGATTGAAGTGCCAAGTATTGAAGGTAATATAATTGAAGGAATTCCTTCTAAAAGATTATTTAATCATAAAGCTTTTGTTAATATTATATATGGATGTGATAAATTTTGTACTTATTGCATTGTTCCTTATACTAGAGGAAAGCAAAGAAGTAGAACAAAAGAAGACATCATTAAAGAAATAAAGGCTTTAAAAAAACTCGGGTATCAAGAAGTAACTTTGTTAGGTCAAAATGTTAATGCTTATGGAAAAGATTTATATAATAATTATAATTTAGCTAATCTTTTAGAAGAAGTTAGCAAACTAGGAATTGCTAGAATTCGATTTGTTACTAGTCACCCATGGGATTTCACTGATGAAATGATTGATGTTATAGCTAAATATGATAATATCATGCCTGCAATTCATTTACCTATCCAATCAGGTAGTAATCGCATTTTAAAGTTAATGGGAAGGCGGTACACTAAAGAAGATTATATAACATTATTTAATAAAATTAAAAAGAAAATAGCAAGAGTTAGTATTTCAACTGATATTATAGTAGGTTTTCCTACTGAAACAGAATCTGATTTTAATGAAACAATTGATTTGGTTAATACTTGTCATTTTGATAATGCCTTTACTTTTATATATTCTAAAAGAGTAGGTACTGTAGCTTTTAAAATGGAAGATAATATTCAAGAAAAGGTTAAAGAACAAAGATTACAATTGTTAAATAAAACAGTTAATAAATATTTTTTACAAAACAATTTAAAATATGAAAATCAAATAGTAGAAATATTAGTAGACGGAATAGACCTTAAAACAAAACAATTATATGGCTATACTGACACTAATAAATTAGTTTATTTTCCAGGAACAGAAAATTTAATAGGTCATATTATAAAAGTTAAAATAACAAAACCAAAGACTTGGAGTTTAGAGGGAATAATTCAGTCTGAAAATTAAAATACTAGATATAACTAATTAGTTATATCTTTTATTTAGCAACAAATACCTATAATTGCATAAATTAGAATGAGGAGGAATAATAATGGCTAATTATAAAGAAATCGTAACAAAAGCAGTACTTGGTAAAGGTAAAAAAGTTTTTTCTAATGAAGAAACCTTAGCAATGGAAATTGTTCCAAGTACAGTTTTAGGTTGTTGGGTTATCAATCATAATTTTAAAGGTTATAAAAAAGGAAATACTATTAAAATAGAAGGTAGTTATGATGTTAATATTTGGTATGCATATGATAATGATACTAAAACTAATGTAGTTAAAGATACTGTTAAATATGTTGAAAATGTTAATATACGCCAAAGAGAAGAAACTGAATTATCAAATGAAGAAATAATTATAAGATCTTTAAAAGATCCTAATTGTGTTAAAGTCAATATAATTGATAATAAGATTAAATATATTATAGAAAAAGAATTGGGAATTGAAGTAGTTGGTGATACAAAAATTAAGATATTAATTGATGAAAGTGAAGAACCTTGGGAAGAAATAATCGATGAAAAAGAAGTTGAACAAGAAATTAATGATTCAATTACAGAAGATTTTATTGAAGAAGAATAATTAATATTTATTAAACGATTTTTTCATGGGACTTTCTCAAGAAAGTCGTTTTTTTATTATAAGTTGACAGATTTAATATATTTGGTCTTGTAGATTGTCTTTTTATTAGTTTTATCTTATAATTTAATTAGAT
>JAAZHK010000086.1 GCA_012510745.1 Mycoplasmatota bacterium | reverse complement strand
TTCTATAAGTTTCCTTTATTGCTTTTTTAATACTATCAGTTTCTTTATCAGCATACATAATAACATGTCCTTTACTATTTCTTGCACATCTACCAATAGTTTGAATTAAACTTTTTTCGCTTCTTAAAAAACCTTCTTTATCAGCATCTAATATCAATATTAAACTAACTTCTGGAAGATCTAGCCCCTCTCTTAATAAATTAATTCCTACCAAAACATCATATTTACCTGTTCTTAAATCTCTAATTATTTTTAATCTTTCTAAAGTTTTTACTTCTGAATGAAGATATGCTACTTTAATATCAATGTTTTTTAAATAATTTGTAAGTTCTTCTGCCATTCTAATAGTTAAAGTTGTAATTAAAGTTCTTTCTTTTTGTTTTATACGCAATCGAACTTCGTTAATTAAATCATCTATTTGACCTTTGCTTTTTCTTATTTCTATTGTAGGATCTAATAATCCTGTGGGCCTAATAATTTGTTCAATAATTTGATTGTCTGCTTTATTCAGTTCATACTCCGAGGGTGTTGCCGACACATAAATAACCTGGTTGATTTTATTTTCAAATTCTTTAAAATTTAAAGGTCTATTATCCATAGCGCTAGGTAATCTAAAACCAAAATCAACTAATGTTTGTTTTCTAGCTTGATCTCCATTGTACATACCTCTTACTTGAGGAACAGTAACATGTGATTCGTCAATAATTAAAAGAAAATCTTTTGGAAAAAAATCAATTAAAGTAGTTGGCGTTTCACCTTTTTTACGTCCTGATATTTGCCTTGAATAATTCTCGACGCCTTGACAGAAACCTGTTTCTTTTAACATTTCTAAATCATACTTAGTTCTTTGTTCTAGCCTTTCTGCTGCAAGTAATTGATTATTATTTTTTAATTCCTTTAGGCGTTCTTCTAATTCGGTTTCAATTCTTACAACCGCTTCTTTTAATTTTTCTTCATCAACTACAAAATGACTTGCAGGGAAAATACTAATAGTTCTTTTTTTGTTGATAATAGTTCCCGTTAAGACATCTATTTCATATATATTTTCAATTTCATCTCCAAAAAAAGATATTCGATAACCACTGGTTCTTTGACTAGTGGGAATAATTTCTAATATATCTCCTCTAACCCTAAAAGTTCCTCTTTTAAAATCAAATTCATTTCTTTCATAGTGTATATCAATCAATTTTTTTAAAACTTTCTCTCTTGTAATATTGTCGCCTTCTGTTAAAATTAAAACATGCTTTTTATAATCTTCTATTTCGCCAATACCATATATACACGAAACAGAAGCTACAACAATAACGTCTTGACGAGTTAATAAACTACTTGTTGCAGCATGTCTTAGTTCGTCTATCTCATCATTAATAGATGAATCTTTTTCTATATAAGTATCTGTTGAAGGAACATAAGCCTCAGGTTGATAATAATCATAGTATGAAACAAAATATTCAATTCTATTTTCAGGAAACAATTCTTTAAATTCAGAATATAACTGTCCTGCTAAAGTTTTATTGTGAGCCAATACTAAAGTCGGTTTATTTATTTTGTTTATCACATTAGCCATTGTAAATGTTTTACCTGAGCCAGTAACGCCCATTAAGACCTGATGTTTTTTTCCTTTATTTAAACCTTGAACTAATTTTTCTATAGCTTGTGGTTGATCACCATTGGGTTTATAATTACTTACCAAATTAAATATAAGAATCATCTCCTTAATAAAAATTATTATATCATAAAAAAAGCCATAAATGGCTATTAGTTTAGTAGTTTTACTGATTTATTTTTGAATTTATCCATACTGTAGGATATCCTAAATACTTAACTTTAAATATAGCTGTTCCAATAATATCCTTTTCTATTATAGGATAATTATCTTCACTATTGTTCGCATCACCTTTTGTATAAAATTCTTTTTTTCCCTCGTTTAATTCAATCTTAATAATTCTATGAATGACAGTTACTTTATCATGTTTAAAAATTAAAATATCATTTTCTTTTAACAGATTTATATCTTTAATTCTTTTTATTAAAACAACATCGCCCATGTCTATACTAGGTTTCATACTTCCGGATCCTACCACTATCGTAAAATATTTAAATTTTGTACTAGATAATGCGACTACTATAAATATCAAAACTGTAATTATTGTAGTGGTTATTATTTTAAGCTTTTTCATATCGTTTTTTGATTTAACGTTTCTTTCATTTGTTGAATATTTAAATAATAAAATAAACAGTATAATAGTCGGAAGTATCATTTTAAAAACAGAGTCGATAAAAATTCCAAGATTAGGAAAAAAAGGTAAAATATAAAGAGGAATATCTAATAAGAATCTATATAGTATTGTTCCTTTATAACCAATTCGATTTGTTAAATAACAAAGAAAGATGTTTTTAATAAATGTAACTGCTAATACCTCAATAGAAAACTTTATTATATCTATTCCAAGGTTAAAATTATAACCTTTTATTTTTAAAGTAATTTCCATCAATGTAAAAAGAAAAATAGAAACAACCCAAATAGATTTATAACCTCGACCTTTTCTTATAATTATAAATCTTAAAAGTTCAGTAAATATAATTATAAAGGAAAAAGGTAAAATATTATTTATAAAAGAATGATAATTTATACTAACCTGATTTTTTAATATACCCCAAAAGAATACTGTTAAATATGTAAGAGAGTAGTAAAGAAG
>JAAZHK010000085.1 GCA_012510745.1 Mycoplasmatota bacterium | reverse complement strand
ATACAGTTAACAATTAATGTTTTAAATTCTGATAAATCTAATATTTTAGATTATTATCAATTTATATTAGAACAATTAAAAAAAGAATTACCTGTAAGTGTATATTTTAATGATCGTCTAGTTAGAACTAATGAAGGCTAGTTTATTGAAGTTAATAATAAAGCAGAAGCCCGTCAAATTAATAGTATCTTGCCTAATATAAATAAATATTTAAATATTATTGGTTTTAAAGAAGAAGTTGCCATAAATTTGAATGAAATTAAAAGAGCAGAAATCGTTAAAGAAATAACAGCTGAATTAGAAGTAGTTAAAGTTCCAAAAAAAGTAACAAAAAAAACAAAAGAAAAACCAACTGATTTGCCCGATAGACTATGGGGAAGACCTATAAAGGATGAACCCATTAATATTAAAGATATTATTGGAGAAGAAAATAATATAACTATTGAAGGTTATATTTTTGGTATTGAATATTTTTCCTCAACAAAAACTAATTTTAAAATAATAACTATTAAAATAACTGATTATACTGATAGTATTTATTGTAAAGTATTTTCAAAAGATGAAGAGTATGAATTATTAAAAGATCAAATTAAAGCGGGTAATTGGTATAAAATAAGAGGATATACAAAATATGATATATATTCTAAAGAAATAGTATTAAATGTTCGTGATATAAATATTTCTTTAAAAAAGGAAGCTAAAATAATAGATACATCTCCTGAAAAAAGAGTAGAGCTTCATACCCATACTTTTATGAGTCAAATGGATGGTTTAATCAATGCTAAAAAACTAATTAAATTCGTTAGAAATTTAGGTCATAAAGCAGTAGCTATTACTGATAAAAATGGTTGTCAGTCATTTCCAGATGTTTATTATGCAGTTCGTGATATAAATAATAATTTAAAAGAAAACGAAAAACCATTCAAAGCTTTATACGGTGCAGAGATGTTAATGATAGATGATGCTATAAACATTGTTATTCGTCCGAAAAAGGAACCATTATTAAATAATACTTATGTTGTTTTTGATTTTGAAACAACAGGTTTTAATGCTTTTAATGGTGATTCTATTATTGAAATAGGTGCTGTTAAATTAAATAACGGAGAAATAATTGATAGATTTAGTGAATTAATAAATCCTGGACATCAATTAAATCCTAAAATAACAGAATTAACTGGTATTACAGATGAGATGTTAGCTAATCAAGAAAAAGAAGAGATAGTGGTAAAAAGATTTATCAACTGGTTTTCTGATTATCCTATGGTTGCACACAATGCTAAATTTGATGTTTCTTTTTTAGAAAGTGCTTTTCAAAAATATAGTCTAGGAAATTTTACTAATACTGTTGTAGATACTTTAGAATTATCAAGAACTTTGGATAATACCTATGCACGTCATTCATTGTCAGCTATTGTGAGAAGATATGATGTAAATTTCGATGAAAATTCACATCACCGTGCGGATTATGATGCAGAGGCAACCGCTTTAGTTTTTCATAAAATGATGAAAAAATTAGAAGATAGTCACACTGACACAATTAATGCTTTAAATGATATTATTAGTAAAGAAGATATTCATAAATATGGTCGGGGTTATCATGTTAATTTATTAGTTAAAAATAAAACAGGCTTAAAGAATTTATTTAAACTTATTTCTTTAGCTAATACAACTTATTTACATAAAAATCCAAGAATCTTAAGAAGTGAAATCAACAATTTAAGAGAAGGTCTATTAGTAGGTAGTAGTTGTTATCAAAGCGAAGTTTTTATAGAAGCTAAAAGCAAAAGCGAAGAAGAAATGACAAGTATTATTAATTTTTATGATTATGTAGAAATACAACCTTTAGAATGTTATAATCACTTACTTCAAATGGGGGATTTTGCTAAAGAAGAAGAATTAAAAAATCATATTAATAAAATAATTAAATTGGTTCAAAATACTAAAACAATTTTAGTAGCAACAGGGGATGTTCATCATTTAACAAGAGAAGATAAAATTTATCGTAGTATAATTGTTAACCAAAAAGTACCAGGTGGAGGACGTCATTTTTTAGCCAAAGATAGTATCAAAGAAATACCTAGCACCCATTTTAGAACAACTAATGAGATGCTAGAAGATTTTAAATTTTTAGATAATAAACTAGCTTATGAAATAGTCATTACTAATCCTAATAAAATAGCAGATATGATAGAAGAAGTAGAAGTTATTATTGAAACTGGAGGAATTCCTTTTTCTCCTAAAATGAAAGATTCTGCTCAAATAGTAAAAGATTCTGTCTATGAAAAAGCTCACACTTTATATGGAAAAGAATTGCCTAAAATAGTACTAGAACGAATCGAAGCAGAGCTAAATGGTATTATTAAAGGAGGATTTGATGTTGTTTATTTAATTGCTCAGAAATTGGTTAAAAAGAGTAATGATGATGGTTATCTAGTAGGAAGTAGAGGATCTGTTGGGTCAAGTTTAGTAGCTACTCTATTGGAAATAACTGAAGTTAATCCTTTACCAGCCCATTATTTATGCAATCATTGTCAACATAGTATTTTTGAAATAAACAATAAATCTTTATCTCTTGATTATTCAAGTGGTTATGACTTGCCTGATATGAGATGTCCTATTTGTGATAATAAAATGGGTAAAGAAGGTCAAGATATGCCTTTTGCTACCTTTTTAGGATTCGATGCAAATAAAGTTCCAGATATTGATTTGAATTTTTCAGGCGAATATCAATGGAAGGCTCATGAATATACAAAAGAATTATTTGGAGTTGATAACGTTTATCGCGCAGGAACTATTGGAACTGTAGCCGATAAAACAGCATATGGATTTACTAAAGGATATTTTGAAGATAACGGAATAATTAATGTTCGTAGTGCTGAAATAGAAAGATTAGCGTTAGGATGTACTGGGGTGAAAAGAACAACAGGCCAACATCCAGGAGGAATTGTAGTTATACCAGATTATATGGATGTTTATGATTTTACTCCTTTTCAATATCCTGCAGATGATAATAAATCTTTGTGGCGCACAACTCATTTTGATTATCATGCCATAGATCAAAACATTCTAAAATTAGATATTTTAGGTCATGATGATCCAACTATTTTAAAAATGTTACAAGATTTATCAGGTATTGACGTAACGACTTTACCATTCGATGATCCTAAGATTATTAGTATCTTATCTTCTACTAAAGCATTAAATGTTAAACCAGAACAAATTATGTGTAATACAGGAACTTTAGGAGTACCTGAACTAGGCACTAAATTTGTTATTCAAATGTTAGAGGAAACAAAACCTAAAACATTTGGTGAATTAGTTAAAATATCAGGATTATCTCATGGTACTGATGTTTGGGCAGGCAATGCTTCGGAATTAATTAAAAACAAAATTGTTTCATTTAAAGAAATAATTGGTTGTCGAGATGATATTATGATTTATTTAATTAAAAAGGGTTTACCTGCTAAAGAAGCTTTTGAAATTATGGAGTTTGTACGTAAAGGAAGAGCTAGTAAGGATAAAAACAAATGGGAAATTTATGCTGAAAAAATGCATGCTAAAGGAGTTCCTGATTGGTATATTGATAGTTGTTATAAAATAAAATATATGTTTCCTAAAGCTCATGCAGTAGCATATGTTATGAGTGCTCTTAGAATCGCATGGTTTAAAGTATATCAACCAATTAATTATTATGCTGCTTATTTTTCTATCCGTAGTGATGATTATGATATTCAAACTATGATTAAAGGATATGACGCAATTAAAAGAAAAATAGAGGAACTTAAAGCTAAAGGGTATGAGGTTTCTAATAAGGAAAACAATATCTTAACCACTCTAGAAATAGCTTTAGAGGCAACTGCGCGAGGTATAAAATTTGCTAATATTGATATTGATAAAAGTCATAGTAAAAACTTTCTTGTCTTAGATGAAACTACCCTTCTTCCCCCTTTTAAGGTTATTGATGGGTTAGGTGATACCGTTGCTAACCTTATAATTAAAGAAAGAAAAAAACAACCTTTTATTAGTATAGAAGATTTTGCTCAAAGAGGTAAAGTATCAGTTACATTATTGGAAAGAATGAGAATGATGGATATGCTTAAAGATTTACCAGAGTCAAGTCAAATGTCATTATTTTAAAGAGTGAAAACTCTTTTTAATTTACTTATATATTAACAAGTGTTATAATTTAAAAGGTGATATAATGCAAATAAAAATTAATAATCATAATATTAATTATATTCAAGAAGGTAAAGGAAAAGATATTTTATTGCTACATGGATGGGGTCAAAATATTGAAATGATGTTACCACTTGGTAATCAATTTAAAAATAAATTTAGAATTACTATTTTGGATTT
>JAAZHK010000084.1 GCA_012510745.1 Mycoplasmatota bacterium | reverse complement strand
TTTTACATTTTCGCCAAACAATTCTATTGCAATAGCATCAATTTCATCTTGATCAAAATAATATTTTGTTTCTCCATCATACTTAATAGATTCATTTTTAAATTTAGCAATTTTTGCTTTATAGATTGCCATATTTAATAAAGCATCCTCATCCATTTTTTTCACTAGTTGTTTATTAATTTTATAAAAATAGCCATGTAATTGCACTGATGTATAGGGACTATTAAATAAATTCATAGTAGTGTTCATTAAATCTTCTGTTATTTCTAATGATATTGATTGTTCATTTGAATTTTCTTCTTTAGTATCATCTTTTGTATTATATTTATCATATACTAAATAACCGGTTGTTCCTAATAATAAAATTATTATAATTATCAAGAAAGGTAAGATAATATTTCTTTTTTTTCTTTCCATTTCTCCTTCTATATTGATATAGTAACAATATTTATGACGTTTTTCAATAAACTTTGACTTGTTTTTATTAAATAATGTCAACTATTATTTTTAATATAATCTGCAACTGGTCCATAGGATTTACGATGTTCCTTTAAAACACCATGTTCTTTAATCGCATTACAATGTTTTTTAGTTGGATATCCTTTGTTTTTGTCAAAATCATACATTGGATATCTTTTATGTAAATCAATCATCATTTTATCTCTGGTTACTTTGGCAATAACTGATGCAGCAGAAATAGATATGCTTAATAAGTCACCTTTTATAATCGATGTTGTTGGTACATCAATATTTAATTTCATTGCATCAATTAAAACATGTTCTGGTTTTATTTTTAAATTATTAATTGCCTGAATCATTGCTTGTTTGCTAGCTTCATATATATTAATTCTATCAATCGTTTCATTGTCAATTACACCAATTCCTATAGCAATTGCATCTTTCATTAAAACTTTATATAACATTTCTCTTTTTTTAGCAGTTATTTTTTTAGAGTCTGTTAGTCCTTCTAATTGATAATTAGTTGGTAATATGACTGCGCTTGCTACAACTGGACCTATAAGAGGACCTCTTCCTACTTCATCAACTCCAGCTATTAATTTAATATCATTTTTATATAAGTCTTGTTCGTATTTTAAATTATTAATTTCTTTTATCACATTTAACACCTAATAATATTATATCAAAAAAAACTATTATAAATAATAGTTTATCTTATTTTAATTTTTTCTTTTTCTAAAACATTGTCGAATTGTATTTGTCCTTCAATTTCTATTATTGGACTATTATTATTGTAATCATGGTAAAAAGAACCATTTTGTCTTCTAGAGTCTTCTTGTCTTTTTTTTATTTCTTTCTTTTGATTATCATCATTTTTAAATTCAGTTTTTATTGTTTTATTTTCGTTAATTTCTAATTTTTTAACATTATAACATAATTGACGAAAGATATAATATGCTTCTGGTAAACCATCAATATCATTAATGCCATCACGCACTTTATTAATTTGAAAAGTTTTAGTATAGCTTTTATGTAAACCATAATTAACTTTATTTATGGTATTCTTATTCATTAAATCTAAAAAAACATGATTAATTTTTCCATCTGCTATTAAGCGGTCACATATAATCTTCTTTTGTTTTCTAGAGTCAATAAGTCTTTTATCATCTTTATAAAAAACCGGTAAAGTTTTTATTAATTGACCTGTATTAGTAAAATTCTTATGATCATTATAAACTACAAGGCAAATACGCCCTCTGTTTTTTCTTGAACATTGGCTAATATAATTTTGATTCTCATTTAAAAATCTCTCTATTGATTCATTATAAATTTCTCTTATTTTCTCGGAATTTTCAAATTGAGTTGTAAATCTATCCATTTCTTCAAGAGAACAACCTTTTAAATCTAATTTTCTTTTACCTGAATCATCTAAAATCAAACTAAGATAACAAATCATATTATTTAACCTTTCTTTTTATTTTTGGAGATATTCCATTAAAAATTAATTCTGGATAATCAGCAAGATATTTAATATAAGTAATATCATCCATTTTTCTAATTATTTCAATATTGTGAGACGTTCTTGGGTTATCCCAAAATATATCATTAATATTAGCAGATATCAAACTATCATTTTCTAATCTGGTCATTTCAAATAAAGGTTTATAATTTTTATTAGTTTTAATATTAATTATTTCTAAAGGAGCATACATATTTGTTATATCTTCTTCAATAAAACTAATTAATTCATCTTGAGATTTAGACTATTCAGTAAATTCATTAATTTCTTCTAAAGTTGCTAAAAAAAGCGTATTAAAAGATATCTTATTATTTATCTTTTGCTTATATCCGAGTTTATAATTGACATCCATAATAATCCCCCTTAAAAATTAGCATTATTATAGCATTTTTATCATAAAAAGTCAAAATCATTAGCTATTTTTAATAAAATTAAAAGCATCACGACACATATCTTCAATTGTTTTTGTAGCTTCAAAATTTAATTTTTCTTTTGCATAAGAGTTATCAGCATAACAACTTGCAATATCACCAGGTCGTCTATCAATAATTTTATATGGAATATTTACTTGATTTACTTTCATAAAAGTATTAACTAAATCTAAAACACTATAGCCTGTTCCAGTTCCTAGATTATATGCATCTATGCCGTTGCTTTTTAAAACCTTTTCACAAGCTTTAAGATGGCCTTTAGCTAAATCAACAACATGAATATAATCTCTAACTCCAGTACCATCATGGGTATTATAATCATTACCAAAGATATTTAGATTATCTAATTCTTTAGTGGCTACTTTCATAATATAAGGCATTAAGTTATTGGGAATATCTTTAGGATTTTCTCCAATTAAGCCACTTTCATGGGCTCCTATCGGGTTAAAATATCTTAATATAGCAATACTCCAAGTTTCATCTGATACTGCTAGATCCTTTAAAATATTTTCGATCATTAATTTAGTTGTTCCATATGGATTAGTTGTCATAAGTTTACTGTCTTCTTTTATAGGAAGCTTATCGGGTTGTCCATAAACAGTAGCACTAGATGAAAAAACCAGCTTTTTAACTTTATATTTTTCCATCATTTGACACAATTCAATGGTTGAATATAAATTATTTTCGTAATATTTTAAAGGTTGTTTGACAGATTCACCAACTGCCTTATAACCTGCAAAATGAATAACAACATCAATATTATGTTCACTAAATATCTTTTCTAATAATATGTTATCTTGAACATCTCCTTCATAAAAAACGAAGTCTTTTTGAGTAATTATTTTTATTTTATTTAAAACTTCTTTATTTGAATTACTAAAATTATCAATCATAACTATCTCATAGTTACTATTTAATAATTCTACTGTAGTATGACTTCCAATAAACCCAGCTCCACCTGTTACTAATATTTTCATATATTCTCCTTATTAAGCTAATTATAACGATTATAAAAATATAAGTCAATAAAAAAGACTATTACTAGTCTTCACAATCAATACATTCACCAGAAAAAGTTTTGGCTATTAAATTTAACAATTTTTCTTTTATTTCCTTTTCTTTTTCTTTAGTAATATATTCTTCTACATTACCACTTAATATTGATAAATCATTATCATGACCCAATATTTTACCTTCATTAAGAAAATAAATATCGGGAACATATATTCTTTTATTATTATCTTTATCTTCATATAAATAATCATTTAAAATATTAACTATTTGTTGATATTCTTCGGTATTTTGTTCTCTTATTTTCTTAATATCTAAATAATATATTTCATTAATATTTTTGTCTTTTGCTACTTCATATAAAATATTTACCATTGATTGACACCATGGACAAGAAGAAAAACCAAACATAATAATGCCACTTCCTTCTTGTAAAAAATCTATAGCTTCTTCAGGAGTAATATATTTATATGGATGATTAAAATCTAGATGATATTCTAAAGCAAAAGTATTTTCTTTTACTTCATCAACTGTTTTTATTTCACAACCTGCAACAAAAATAATTAATGCTATCAATAATAATCCGTACTTCTTCATAATTTACCCGTTTATTTGATTCATTACTTCATCAGCAAAATCATCATTTCTTTTTTCAATACCTTCACCGACTTCGTATCTAATCATTTTGATAACTTCAGATTGATTATTTTTTAAATAATTAACAACAGTTAGTTTTCCTTCAGGATCTTTAACAAAAATTTGTTCATTTAAACATACTTCTTTATAATATTTATTAATTCTTCCGTCTATCATTTTAATTGCTATTTCTTCACTTTTGCCTTCATTAATAGCTTGTTCTTTAATGATTTTACGTTCATGTTCTATAGTATCATTATCAATATCAAGAGCCTTAATATAAAGAGGTTTCATAGCTGCTACATGCATAGCTACTTCTTTACCTATTTCTTCATCTTGGCCATTCAATAATAATAAAACACTTATTCTACCACCCATATGAGAGTAACTTCCAAATATTTGATCATTGTTTTTTTCAATGATTTCAAATCTTCTAAAGTTTATTTTCTCTCCTACTTTTGCTGTTAATGCTACAATAGTATCTTTAACAGTACTGTCATTCATAGGTAAAATCAAAGCTTCCTCAAGATCCTGAACATTACTATCAATAATAACTTCCACTAATTCTTTTACGAATTGTTGAAACTCTTCATTTTTAGCTACAAAATCTGTTTCGCTATTAATTTCTAAAATAACAGCCTTATTTCCTTTTATTAAATATGTAGTGATTCCTTCTGCTGCAATTCTTGATTCTTTTTTTAAGGCTTTTGAAATTCCTTTTTCTCTTAACCAATCAATAGCCTTATCAATATCGCCTTTAGATTCTTCTAATGCTTTTTTACAATCAAGCATTCCAGCTCCTGTTTTATCTCTTAAACTTTTAACATCATTTGCAGTATACATTTTTTTTCCTCCTTATTTATTCAATAATTCTATAATATCAGCTTTTTTCATATTTGAAGCTAATTTGATTTCTTTCTTAGTAGCTATTTCCTTTAGTTCTTTAACAGTTAGACTATTATAATCAACTATTTTTGAAGGTTTCTTAGTTGATTTAGGTTTTACTTCTTTAGTTGCTTCTTTTATTTCTTCTTTAGTTTCTTCTTTTATTTCTTCTTTTATTTCTTCTTTTGTCTCTGCTTTAGTTTCTTCTTTTGT
>JAAZHK010000014.1 GCA_012510745.1 Mycoplasmatota bacterium | reverse complement strand
TTTCAAAACAGAATGGTCTAAATTCATCTCTAGTAGATTCATAGCTATATATTTCTTATTTATTGGTATTTTAGTATTAACACATATGAATTATGTTACTCAAAATAATGGTGAGATTTACTTAATTCTTAAAGAAAGTATTAATGATTTAATGCTAGCTTTTAACAATATTATGCATAAATTACCAATAGAGGAAACAGGTGGAGGTATCCTCGGCGCTTTATTTGGTTCGTTATTTAATTGGTTGTTTGAACAAAAAGGAACCTTTATTGTAGCATGGGTTATTATTATATTTGGTATTGTTATTTTTACTGGTTTTTCTATTTTTGATATATTTAGAGAAGGATTTGAAAAAAGTAAAAAATGGTTACCTAAAAATAAAAAAGAACTACGAGATAGTGTTATTATAAATGATAATAATATGATAGAAGATGAAAATAATAAAATTGTAATTTCAAGTATAGATGAAATAAATAAAATAACAATTGATTCTTCAAAACAAGATAATAATAATATTATTAAACCATTAGAAACAGAATATAAATTACCTCAAATGAATATTTTAACTTATGCTCCTAAAACTAAGAATTCTAATAATCAAACAACTATAGAAAAAAATATTATTATTTTAGAAAGAGTTTTAAGAGATTTTGGTGTTATAGGAAAAGTAGTAGAAGTAAATACTGGACCTACAGTTACACAGTATGAATTAGAATTACAAGCAGGAACTAAAGTAAGTCGGATTTTAAGTATTCATCGTGAAATATCTTTAGCATTAGCTAAAAAAGATGTCCGTATTCAAGCTCCTATACCTGGAAAAAGCACTATTGGTATTGAAATCCCAAATGATTTTACGACAACTGTCAGTACTCGTGAAATTTTAGAGAAAATTCCAAAGAAAAAAGATAATTCCAAATTATTAGTAGCCCTAGGTAAAAACATTATGGGAGATACAGTTTATGCTGAATTAGATAAAATGCCTCATTTATTAGTGGCAGGAGCTACTGGTAGTGGTAAAAGTGTTTGTATTAACGTTATTATTGCTTCTATTTTAATGCGTACAAAACCCGATGAAATAAAATTAGTATTAATAGATCCTAAAAAAGTAGAGTTATCTGTTTATAATGGAATGCCACATCTTTTAATACCAGTTGTTAATGATCCAAAGGCAGCATCTAAAGCCTTGGGTAAAATCGTTAAAGAAATGGAAAATCGTTATGATATTTTCAATCAAAATAAAGTAAAAAATATTACTGATTATAACGAATATATTGAAAAGAAAAATACTAAATTAGCAGCATTAGAGAAAATAAAGAAGATGCCATATATAGTTGTTATAGTTGATGAATTAGCTGATTTAATGTTAGTTGCTAGCAAAGATGTTGAAGAATATATTACTCGTATTACTCAATTGGCAAGAGCAGCAGGTATTCACTTAATTATTGCAACGCAAAGACCTTCTACAGATGTTATTACAGGTTTAATTAAAGCTAATATTCCATCACGTATTTCTTTTGCAGTAAGTAGTAGTATTGATTCTAGAACAATTTTAGATATGACTGGTGCTGAAAAACTATTGGGTCGAGGTGATATGTTATTTTTACCAATGGGTGAAAGCGCTCCAATTCGTTTACAAGGAGCATATATTAGCGATAGAGAAATAAAAGAACTAGTTGAATATACAGTTTCCCAACAACAAGCTATTTATGATGAAAAATTTATGAATAATAATAACAATAATAATGGTGAAGAAAGTTTTATTAATGATAGTGAAGAAGATTTTGATGATCCACTATATGATGAAATACTTGAATTTGTTATAACGACATCTAAAGCAAGTGCTTCACTATTACAAAGAAGATTTAAAATAGGTTATAATCGAGCTGCTAGATTAATTGATTTGTTAGAAGAAAGAGGTATTGTAGGTCCTATGAATGGATCTAAACCTCGGGAAGTATTATATAATTTAAAAAAAGAAAATGAATAAAGAGAGGTCTAAATATGATTAAAAAAACAAAAAGAAAATTAACATTTGTTTTATTAATTTTCATGACAATTACTTTAATACTAACTTTAGTAGGTTTGTCTTATTCTTTTTTTAAAGTTATATTTAAAGGTAAAATAGTTAATACTGCTATTACAAATAATTTACATTTTGCTTATACTGAGAATGCCTGTAGTTCTAATTATCCAGGTATTGGTTTAGTTAATCAAATGCCTATTGCTGATAATGAAGGAATAAATCAAAATGATTGTGGAAGTATATTTGATTTTAACATTAATGCTAATACAACATCTTCACCAATGAATTACACTATTACAGCTAAAATAACTAGCGAAATAAATATTGATCTTGATAATATTAAAATTTATTTAGCAACAGTTGAAAAAGACAAAGAGATACAGACAGAATCTACTTATATGAATGGTGAAGTTGCAGTATTAGATAATTTTTATAATTTAAAAGAAGATTCTACAGAAAAAATTATTTATACAGAGCAAATTAAAAAAGGCGAAAAAAAATATAATAAAGATTTTCGTTTTAAAATTTGGTTATCAGAAAATATGATTCTTTATGATAATAGTGATCCTAATAATATCATAGATAACCGTAATCAAAGTTTTACAATTAAAATAAATGTTTATGCTGAAGCTGTGAATACTAATGTAGTTGGTTCTGCTTTAGAATGGATACTTTTTAAAGATTCTGATACGGGTGTTTTAAAAATTAATAATTATATTGATAATCTTATAAAAAATTATCAAACTCCTGAAAATATAGTCCGATATTTTTTTGAAAAATCACTAGGTAACGAACCATTTATTCATTATTTTAAAGGTGATTTAAGAACTGAATTAGATTGGTATTGGTTGAAAATTAATAATCAAGACGAAATAATTGAAGAAGAATTATTAGCTAATATGCCTATTATAATGTCATTATTTGATGAAGGATCAGATGATTTTAATTTTTTAAATTATTCTTTAGTAAAAGAATTTAATAAAATGACTATAAATCCTACTTTTGTCATACCAAATATAATTATTTATCCAGATGGAGTTAAATATAAAGTAAAAGCTATTGAACATAGTCATATATGTATTGACAATTTATCTGATTTTCAACCGACTAATTTTAATGTAATAGAAGAACTTGTTATTTCAGAAGGAATCGAAGAAATAGGCCGAATAAAATATCCTTTTACTAGTATTAGTGATTTGATTGGACCTTTTATGGGTTGTTCCAATTTAACTAATGTGTATTTACCTTCCACATTAAAGAAAATCGGTAATAATGCATTTTTCTATACTAATATCCAAAAAATTAATTTACCTTATGGTTTAAAAGAAATCGGACCACAAGCATTTTACAATATAAATTTAACCAATATAACAATTCCTTCAACGGTTAAAAAAATTGGGGAAGGAACTTATAATTCTGATTTTGAACAAGGAAAAATTAATAAATTATTTTTTACAGGTAAAAGCAATTTAACTACTATTGGAGGATTCTGTTTTGATAATAATAATTTAGTTGAAGTATTTATTCCAGCTTCAGTAATTGAAATAGAACCAAATGCTTTTTCTAATAATCCTAATTTAAAAAAGATTATTATTGAAAGAGCAGATGATACTGATTTAATATTAGGTTCAGAATGGAATGGTGGTGCCGAAGTTATTTTTAAACCATAAAAGTAGTAAAATATTTTAAAATATAGTATAATAAATGAAAGGAAGTGGAATTAATGAATGATAACTTTGATATAAATAATGTCGACAGATTTGAAAAAACTATTGATAATATGATTATAAGATTTAGTACTGTAAGAGCAGGGCGAGCAAATGCTAGTAGTTTAGATGGAGTTGTGGTTAATTATTATGGTGTAATGACTCCCTTAAAACAACTAACTACTATTTCTATACCAGAAGCTAGGCAATTGTTAATTAAACCTTTTGATAAATCTTGTTTAAGTGCTATAGAAAAAGCTATTTATGAAGCTAGCTTAGGTTATGCTCCTAATAATGATGGTGAAACAATTAGAATAATCATACCTGAATTAACTGAAGAAAGACGTCAAGAATTAACGAAACAAATAAAAAGTATGGCCGAAGAATCTAAAATAGCCCTTCGTAATATTCGCCACGATATGCTTGGTGAATTAAAGAATCTTAATTTATCTGAAGATGATCAAAAAAGAAACGAAGATTTATTGCAAAATAATATTGCCAAATATAATAAAAAGATCGATGATTTAGTAAAGGAAAAAGAAGCTGAATTATTAAATATTTAATTTAACCTATGATTAGAAAGTAGTAATAAAAGAAATAAATTAAAGCGAGTTAGTGGTTGGTGGAAACTAATATTTAACTTTTATGAATTCATTCTATAGGTCTTAATAAAATTAAGCGGTAATGCGTTATAATTATGAGAGTATGATTATATCATAAAATAAGGTGGTACCGCGATAAGATTTCGTCCTTAGGGATTGGGATCTTTTTATTTTAAAATAATAGGAGGATTGTATGAATAAAGAACAAGTTGAACAGTTAAAATCACAAATTGTTAATGATTTAGGTAAGGTGAAAAACACTTTAGAGTTAAATGAAGTTAAAACTAATTATTTAGGTAAAAAAGGATTAATTACAGAGTTAAGTATGAATATTAAAGAAATCTCAGTTGAAAATAAGAAGGATTATGGCTTAAAAATTAATGAATTAAAAAATCATTTTAATGATAAATATAATCGTTTAAATGAATATTTTGAAAAAGAAAATATTAATAAAAAATTACTTAAGGAAAAAATTGATATAACATTACCTAGCACTAAAATTATTAGTGGAAACACTAATATAATTGAAAGAATTATTGAAGAAATAGAAACACTATTTATTACTATGGGTTATGATGTTGAAACTGGTCCTGAAGTTGAATTTGATTTATATAATTTTGAGATGCTAAATTTACCTAAAGGACATCCAGCAAGAGATGCTCAAGATACTTTTTATATAACTGATGAAATGCTTTTAAGAAGTCATACATCCCCAGTTCAAGTCAGAACAATGTTAGCCAATAAAGAAAAAAGTCCGATTAGAATTATTGTTCCAGGAAAAGTATATCGTAGAGATAATGATGACCCAACTCATTCTCATCAATTTACACAAGTTGAAGGATTAGTTATTGATAGAAATCTATCATTAGCAGACCTAAAAGGAACTTTAAATATTATGGTTAAAAGACTATTAGGAGAATCTTCTGTTACTAGATTTAGACCTTCTTTTTATCCATTTACAGAGCCTTCGGTAGAATTTGATGTTTCTTGTTTTAATTGTCAAGGAAAAGGATGTCCAGTTTGTAAACATACTACTTGGATAACAATAGGAGGGGCTGGTATGATTCATCCTAATGTTTTATTATCATCAGGATATGATCCAAAGAAATATACGGGATTTGCTTTTGGTTTCGGAATAGAAAGAATGGCTATGTTAAAATATAATGTAAACGATATTCGTTATTTATATCAAAATGATTTACGCGTTTTCCATAATTTTGATAAGGTGGGAGAATAGAAATGAAGATAAGTTTAAATTGGATAAAAGATTTTGTTGATTTAGATAATATAGATTATTATAAATTAGCTGATAAAATTACCAAAGCTGGGGTTAATGTAGAAAAAATAACAACATACCAAAATGATTTATTAGAAGTTGGATTAGTAAAATCATGTGATCAACATCCTGATTCTGCTTATTTAAAAGTTTGCCAAGTAGAATTAAGTGATGGTATATATCAAATAGTTTGTGGTGCTCCCAATATTAATTATAATATGAAAGTAATAGTTGCAAAAGAAGGATGTATATTGCCTGGTGATATTAAAATAAAAAAAACAGTTATTCGTGGCATTGAATCAAATGGAATGATTTGTTCTTTAGAAGAGTTAGAATTAGAAGAAAAATCATCCGGTATTTATGAATTAAATAAAACAGCTATAGTTGGTGATAATCCTTATAAATATTTAGGTTTAGATGATTGTATTTATGAATTAGATTTAAATCCGAATCGCGAAGATTGTTTAAGCCATTTAGGTTTTGCTTATGAAGTCGGTGCAGTTTTAAATAAAAATGTTTCTAAAATCTCATCTGAATTAAAAGAAATAGAAGATAGTATTAAAAACTATATGCATTTAGATGTTCAAACAGAAAATTGTTCTATGTATTTAGCTCGAATGGTCAAAAACATTAAGATAGGTCCATCTCCAGAATTTATAAAAAATCGTTTAATAAATGCAGGTATGCGCTCTATTAATAATGTTGTTGATATTAGTAATTATATAATGCTAGAATATGGTCAACCATTACATTTTTTTGATCAAGAAAAAATAGGTAATCAAATAGTTGTTAAAATGGCAGAAGAAAATGAAAAAGTAACAACACTTGATAATATCGAAAGATCGCTTATAGCTAGTGATATTGTTATTAGTAACCAAGATCACACTATTGCTATAGCTGGAGTTATGGGAACTAAAAATAGTGAAATTGATGATGATACTAAAAACATAATTATAGAAAGTGCCATTTTTAATCCTTATAATGTTAGATATACAGCAATCAGATTAAATTTAAGAAGTGAATCATCGCTTCGTTTTGAAAAGCGGCTTAATTATGAATACACAAAAGAAGCCATTGATAAAGCCTGTTTTTTACTAGCAAAATATGCCTCTGGAGAAATATTGAAAGATACTATTACTTATGATGCTATAGTTAAAAATCCTAAAATTATTAAAGTAACGAAAACTAATATTAATAATTTACTAGGAATGATGCTAACTGAAGAACAAATCGAAGATGCTTTAAATCGTTTGCAATTTGAGTATTCTTATCAAGAAGATACTTATACAGTTAATATTCCAAATCGTGCTGTAGATATTAATATTAAAGAAGATTTAATTGAAGAAATAGGACGCATAGTTGGATATGATAATATTGTACCTTCATTACCAAGTTTAACTATTAAAGCCGGTAAATATAACGACCAAACAGCTTATTTAAAAAGTATTTCAAAGAAAATGCGTTCATTGGGTTTTTATGAGGCAAGAACTTATACTTTAGTTAGTTATGAAGAAAATTTAAGATTTAATAATGATAATTATGAATCAATTAAATTACGACAACCTATGTCTAATGATAAAAGTGTTATTAGAAAAGGCTTAATACCATCTTTATTAAATGTAGCTAATTATAATTTATCTCATCAAATTAAAGATATTAATATATATGAAATTAGTACAACGTATGCTAAACACGAAGATGAGATTATAGAACAAAATAAATTAGGTTTTCTTGTTTTAGGAAATTATTTAATTAATGAATGGCAACAAATCAAAATTAAATATGATTACTTTATAGTTAAAGGAATTATTGAGAGACTATTTGATTATCTGGGTTTCACTAATAGATATAAATTTATAACTAATGATGTTATTTCTGATTTACATCCTCATTTATCAACGATTATTTTAATTGATAATGAAGAAGTTGGTTATTTTGGTCGTGTTCACCCTAATATGGTTAAAGAAGATATTTTTGTAGGCGAAATTAATCTTGATAAATTAAAAAATAAGAGATCTCGTCAATTAATGTTTAAAGAAGCTAGTAAATATCCTAGCATTATTAAGGATGTGGCTTTTGTTATAGAACAAAATATTTCTAGTGATGAAATAATATCACTTATAAAAAAAACTGCTGGTAATCTTTTAACAGACTGTTATATTTTTGATATATATAACAACGATTCTTTAGGCCCAAATAAAAAAAGTATAGCTTTTAAACTTACTTTTAATGACTATAACAAAACATTAACCGAAGAAGAAGTAATGATTATTTTTGGCAAAATAATAGATATTGTAACTAAAAAATATAACTGTACTATTCGTACTAACTAAAATAATACTCAAATTTGAGTATTATTTTTTATTAAAACGATTTTTTAAAATACTTATTAATTGTGTTTTTAATTCATTATCAGCATCTTCCCATATAACTTCAAAAAAAACTCCTAGTCCAGGTAAAGTTACTTCTTCTTTATCACTAATACTTTCATCTATAGCGCGTTTTAGTGTTTCCTCATCATCGTTTTTAAAATTATTAATAATACTATTTCTAATATTTATATCCATATTTATCCTCCTTTTATTAGAATAATCAATATCTAAAAAAATATACAAAATACTTGAATATTAAATTAAAAATGGTATACTTTTATTATAGGAGGAAAAATATGGAATGGATTATTGTTTTAGTATTTATTGTTTTAATTTTAGGAATTTGGTTTTTTAGCACTTATAATAAATTAATTATTTTAAGAAATCGTAAAGATGATCAATGGGCTCAAATTGAGGTTCAATTAAAAAGACGTTTTGATCTTATTCCCAATTTGGTTGAAACAGTAAAAGGCTATGCTAAACATGAAAAAAATACTTTTGAAGAAATTGTAAAGGCTCGTAATAATTTCAATAAAGCAAAATCGCCAGAAGAAGAAATGAAAATAGCAAATGATTTAACTAAAGCTGTTACTCATTTATTTGCTTTGGCTGAGGCTTATCCTGAATTAAAAGCTAATGAAAACTTTTTAAGTTTGCAATCAGATTTAAAAGATACAGAGGATAAAATTAGTATTCAAAGACAATTTTATAACGATACTGTATTAAACTATAATAATAAAGTGGAAATGATTCCAAGTAATATTGTTGCTAGTATTGGTGGATTTAAAAAATCCCTATTCTTTGAAATAGATACTAAAGAAAAAGAAAATCCAAAAGTAGCATTTTAAAACTTGCTAAGCAAGTTTTTTTGATAGGAGGATAAATGAAAAGAATTTGGTTTTTAATTATTTTATTATTACCTCTAAAAGTCTACGCTATTGATTATGATATAACTAAATTTAAAATAGACGCTCATGTTGATATTAATGGTGATATGACAGTTAATGAATGCATTATCCAAACAGGTAATTTTAATGGTTTTAAAAGAGACATTTTATATAATAGTGATTCAATATATTCTGCATCTGATATTACTGATATAAGAGTATATACAGCTAATATTAATTGTGACATTATCAATGAAATGACTTTAGTAAATAATGGTAGCTTAGGATCAACTGGTTATTATGAAAAGAATAACATTAACAATCAACTTAGTTTAAAAATGTATAATTACGCTAATAATGAGTCTAAAGGCTATTATATTAGTTATAAGTTACTTGATGTAGCATTATTGCATAATGATGTAGGCGAAGTTTATTGGAATTTTATTGGTAAAGATTTCCAAGACCCATTAAATGACGTTTCTATTCAATTAACTTTACCTAATAATGATGATTCTATTAAAGTTTGGGCTCACGGACCACTTTCTGGGGAAGTAAAATCTATTAGTAATGGTTTAGTAGCTACAATATCTTCTGTTAAAGAATACACTTTTATAGATACTAGAATGACTTTTAATCGTAATCAAATTATTAATGCTAAAAAAAATACTCATCAAGATCAACTAAAAACTATTTTAAAAGAAGAAATATCAGCAGCTGATAAAGCTAATAAATTACGTAAATATGATAATATAAAATATTATATTATCAAGGGTATAGATGTATTAACCATAATATTAACTATATTTATAATAGGGTACACGATATATATAATAAATAAACATTTTAAAAAGGATAAAAATCCATTACCTGTCAAATATTATAGAGAGTTTCCTACAGAAGATACTCCATCTAATGTTGAGTATTTGATTAATCATCGTGTTTCTGTCAAGTCGTTTTCAGCTGAAATATCAAATTTAATAAGAAAAAAGCTTATTACAGTAAGCCCCTTAAATAAAAAAGAATATCTTTTAACCAAGAGTACAAATAATGAAGAACTATCTAAATCTGACAATATTTTGATGAATTTATTATTTAATACAATTGGAAATAGCAAAGAAGTTTCTACTAAGGAAATAAGAAACTATCCTACAAGTAATTCCCGTGCAGTTAAATTTAATAATCAATATTTAAAATGGAAAACAGTTGTTGAAAATGAATCAACTAAAAAAAATTATTTTGAAAACCAAACAAAACTAAAATATAAAAAAGGATTATTTTTAAGTATCTTTTTTCTGTTAGGGATTGTTTTTATGGCAATAGGATCAATTATAGGAATCCTTTTATCTATAATAAGTTTTGTTTGCATGTTAATAATAATATTAAATTTTAAGCGTACAACAGAAGGTAATAACTATTACTATCAATGGATTGGTCTTAAAAATTTTATGCTTGATTTTAGTAATATGTCTGATAAGGAATTGCCCGAAATCACCTTATGGGAAAAATATTTAGTTTATGCTACTATGTTTGGTATTGCTAAATCAGTCGAAAAAGTTTTAAAAGTAAAAATTGAAGCTAATCCAGAATATTATCATAACTTTAATAGTTTTATATTTTTAACTAGTAATCTTACTAGTTCTATTAATAATAGTGTTTCAAAAGCTTACAGTTCTACTTCAAGTAATTTATCCTCTGGAACAGGTAGTGGAGGTGGATTTTCTTCCGGCGGTGGAGGAGGCGGAGGAGGCGGTGGCGGTGGTGGTTTTTAAAAACTCTCTAATAATATAATTAACGTGAAAATTCTCTAAATAACAAAAATGATGAGTATTTTTTATGATAACTAAACCACTATCTTTTATTTTCTTTTCCATTAAAATTCCATCAGCCAAAGGAGTATCTTGATCTTTTTCTCCCCAAATAATTAAAGTAGGCTCTTTAATATTAGTTAAAAAATCTGTTAAATCATAATTAACAATATTAATAAAAGTTTTACGAATACTTGGATTTAAATTCTTAAAGTCACTTGAACCAAATATTTTAATTAAAAGTTCATTATATTTATTAAAAATACATTTAGGTAATTTAATCTTTTTTAATCTTTTATAGATTCTTTCTTTAGTTCTAACAAATAATTTTTTTCTTCTTTTAATACCAGCCGAATCAATTAAAATAATTTTTTGCACATTAATTTTTAAAATTCCACATAAAGCTATAATGATTCTACCTCCAAAGGAGTGACCAATTAATATAGGATTGTTAATTTTATTATTATTTATAAAATTAACAAACATATAAGCATAGTCTAAAATATTTAAATCATTATTAGGGAAATTACTTTTCCCAAAACCTGGGTAATCAACAATATAAATAGAAAAATCATTTTTTAACATATTAATCATTGGTATAAACGATAATCGATTATCGCCCCAACCAGGAAAAATAATAATGTTTTCTTTTCCATTACCATATTGCTCATAATAAAGATTGATATCTTTATATTTAAAGTACATCTTATCACCTAAAGTATTTTATGAATATAATAATTATATGTTATAATCTTTCTGTGGTGATAATATGAATAATTATAAAGATATAGAAAACAGCATTATAAAAAAATTTAGAAAAAAGATTTGGTCTAGATTTATTAGGTCTATTAATCAATATGAATTAATTAGTGATGGTGACAAAATAGCTGTTTGTCTTAGTGGTGGTAAAGATTCCTTTTTATTAGCCAAATGCTTAGAAGAATTTTCTCGCCATGGTAAAATTAAGTTTGAATTAAAATATATTATTATGGACCCTGGCTATAAGAAAAAACATCTTCAAAAAATTAAAGAAAATTTAACAAAATTAAACATTCAAGCAACAATATTTAAAACTGATATTTTTACTATTATTAATAAACACCCTAATAACTCTCCTTGTTATTTATGTGCTAGAATGCGTAGAGGTTTTCTTTATAGTAAAGCTCAAGAATTAAATTGTAACAAAATAGCACTTGGACATCATTTTAATGATATTATTGAAACAATTATGTTAAACATAATTTATGCTGGGGAATATAAAACTATGATGCCAAAACTATATAGTGATAATTTTAAAAATATACAGTTAATTAGACCATTATATTATGTAAAAGAAGAAGATATTATAGCATGGGCTGAATATAATCAATTAACTTTTTTAGATTGCAGTTGTATCCAATCATCTAACCAAAATAACAAAAGAGTAGAAATAAAAGAATTAATTAAAGATTTAACTCATAAATTTGAAGATGCAGATATTAATATTATGCGCAGTAGTGAAAATATTAATTTAGATGCTGTTATTGGATTTAAAGAAAAAAAGACTAAAAAACATTTTTTAGATAATTATCATAAGAAATGACATTCTTCGTGAATGTTTTTTTTTATAATTATATTGGTGGTTAAATGAAAATATATCTCGATCTTATTTTTTTTATTAATTTAATTTTTGATTTTTTACTTTTAACATCAGTAAGTCTAGTTTTAAAAAGAAATATTAAGTGGTACAGATTAATATTTGGAAGTTTAATAGGAGCATTTAGTATCTTTATTTTATTTATCGAAATTAACAATATTCAATTATTTATTTTTAAATTAATTATTAGTATTGTTATGATTATAAGTGCTTTTTCATATAAAAATATTAAATATACTTTTAATAATTTCATTACTTTATACATTATAAGTGTTTTTTTAGGGGGAGCTTTATATTTATTAAATATAGAATATAGTTATAGAAATAGTGGTTTGGTTTTTTATCATCATGGTTTATCAATTAATTTTATTGTTATGATAATTATTAGTCCAATTATCTTATATTTATATATAAAAAGTTATAAAAAGATTAAATATAATTTTCAAAATAATTATAAAGTCGACCTTATTATTAATCATAAGAAGTATCAATTTGATGGTTATATTGATACAGGTAATCAATTACATGATCAATATAAAAAAAGACCTATATGCTTAATTGTAAATAATAAAATTAAATATAGTTATAAAGATGTTCTTTTTGTTCCATATGAAACAGTTAATGGTCATGGAATCATTAAATGTTTAAAAGCTGAATATATGTATATCAATCATAAAAAATATGAAAAAGTTTTAGTTGGAATTGTCGATCATAAATTTCATTTAGAAGGTATTAATATGATAATTCATAATGATTATAAGGAGGATTTAATATGATAAGTATATTATTACTAATAATAACAATAACTAAGCATATCAGTAATGTTTTTTTTGTAGGAGCTTCTGATATTTTACCTGAACCATTAGATAAAGAAATGGAAACTCATTATTTATCTTTAGCTAAAGAAGGAGATGTTTTTGCTCGTGATAAATTAATTGAACATAATCTCCGTTTAGTCGTCTTTTTAGCAAAAAAATATGAAAATACTAAAATTGATTTAGAGGATTTAGTTAGCATTGGTACAATAGGGTTAATAAAAGGAATTAAAACCTTTAGTATGGAAAAGAATATTAAATTAGCGACTTATGCATCACGATGTATAGATAATGAAATATTAATGTATTTAAGGAAAAACAAAAAAATTCGTACAGAAATTAGTTTTGAAGAAAGTTTAAGTTATGATGCAGATGGTAATGAACTACATCTAGAAGATATTTTAGGTACTGATAAGGATATAGTAACTAGAGGTTTAGAAGAAGAAGGTGATAAAAAAACTTTGCTAGAAGAAATTAATCGCTTAGATGTTAGAGATCGAGAAATTATGATTTTAAGATATGGTCTTATGGGTCATAAAGAATTAACTCAAAAAGAAGTAGCTGAATTGTTGGGCATATCACAATCATATATTTCTAGAATTGAAAAGAAAGTAATTAAAAAATTAAAAAATATCATAGTCATTTAAATTAAAGGAAACTTTAATTTTTTTAATTATTTACTATATTTAATAATTCATGATATAATTTTAATGGTGGTATAAATGCAGCGTTATTTTGTTGAATCCATTAAAGATGATCTGTTTATTTTAAACAAAGAAGATTCTTATCATATTGTTAAAGTAATGAGAGCCAAAATTAAAGATAAAATTGAAATAGTTTATCAAAAAGAATGTTTTGTATGTGAAATTATAAATACTGATAATTTAGTAAAAACTAAAATATTAGAGAAAAAGAAAAGTGATTTTCTTTTACCAAATGTTACCGTAGCTCAAAGTTTAATTCGTGAACAAAAAATAGATTATATGATTCAAAAAACAGTAGAGTTAGGAATAACTACAATTATTCCTTTAAAAACAGTAAGATCCATTATTAATATTGATAAAAAAGAAACTGAAAAAATAACACGCTGGCAAAAAATAGCTAAAGAGGCTTCTGAACAATCAAAAAGATTGGAAATAGCTAAAATAGAAAAGATCCATACTATAAATGATTTAATTCAAAAGAATTACGATTACAAAATATTATTAACTGTCAATGAAACGTCAAATAATATAAAAAGAATCTTATCAAATATTACTATTAATGATAAAATATTAGTTGTAGTAGGACCAGAAGGTGGTTTTACTAAAGAAGAAGAAAAAACATTATTAGATTATGGTTTTATAGGTGCTACTCTTGGTAACTTAGTCTTACGTAGTGAAACAGTAGCAATAACTATAATGTCCATTATTAATTATATATTAATGAGGTGAAAAAATGTATTTTTTATTTATGGAATTCAATAAAATAATTATGTATGTTTTATTAATAATAATGATGATTTTAATAATAACAATTATTATTATTGATCGTAAAGCTAGAACAATCAAAAATAAAGAAGAAGAAGAAAGCGATTTTGTTTTCAAAGTTGAAGATAGTAGTGATAAACCAAATAATTTTACTGAATTAACTAATATTTCGGAAAAACAAAAAGCCGCTTATGAATTAAATCAATTAAAAGAAGAAATAAATAACAAATCAGATGAAAATATTCAATTAACTAATTTTGAACAAAAACAAGAAGCTACAGCAATCATTAGTTATGATGATTTAATTAAAAAAGCTGAAGGTTTAACAGAAGAAATACTAGAAGAAGAATATCAAGATGAGGGAAATGAACCAATTAATATCTTAGAATTAAGTAAACCAAAAGAAGAAATTAAAACAGAATTAAAAGAAGTTATATTAGATGATTTTATATTACCAGAAGAAGAATTAGGAAAAAAGGCCTTTGAAACAGAATCTGATACTTATAAAAAGTTTACTAGTACACCTTTTATTTCTCCAATTTATGGTTTAGAAAATGAAACGGAAATCGAAGAGCAAGAAACTGTAAATATCACTAATAATAATTATGACAAATTAGATGAAGAATTAATAAAAATGAATGATTTTTTAAATACGCTTAAAAACTTATCAATAAAATTAAATATATAAAAAACCTTGTTGTCAAAACAAGGTTTTTTATATATACTTAATATAGTAGGAGAAGAATATGAAAAATAAAAAAGGATTTACTCTAATAGAATTATTAGCAGTAATAGTCATATTAGGAATAATATTAGTAATAGCAATACCAAGTATAAGTGCGGCTATATTAAATTCAAGAAAAAATGCTTATGTAGCAACAGCCAATGAATTTGTAGATGGCTTAAGAATGATGACATTAACAGATGC
>JAAZHK010000083.1 GCA_012510745.1 Mycoplasmatota bacterium | reverse complement strand
TTTGTAATATGAATTGAAGTATATTTATTCTTTTTTTAATTATTATATATATAGGTGATCTTATGAGTTTAATTCCAATTGTTGTTGATAAAGAAAATAATGTGGAAAGAAGTTACGATATCTTTTCAAGAATTTTAAAAGATCGTATTATTCTTTTAAGTGGTGAAATAACTGACGATGTTGCTAATAGTGTAGTAGCACAATTATTATATTTAAATTCGCTAAACCATGATGATATTAGTTTATACATTAATAGTCCAGGAGGTTCTATTACAGCAGGCATGGCTATTTATGATACAATGAATTTTATTGATAGTGATGTTTCTACTATTTGTTTAGGAATGCCTGCTTCAATGGCTGCTTTTATATTATCATCTGGTAAAAAAGGTAAACGCTTTATTTTGCCTAATGGAGAAGTCATGATTCACCAACCTTTAGGAGGTGTTTCAGGCCAGGCTACTGAAATTAAAATAGTAGCTGAAAGAATTTTAAATTTAAAAAGGAAAATTAATACAATTTTAACTAAAAATACTAATAAAAGTATTGAAGAAATAGAAATAGATACTGAAAGAGATTATTTTATGGATGCTAAAGAAGCATTAAATTATGGATTAGTTGATAAAATTATAGAAAAAAAAGGAAATTAGTTTTCCTTTTTTATTAAATTAGCAATTTCTTTTACATCAACTGCCTTAATTGGTTTTTTAATTATTTTACAAATCCCTATTTTTTTGTCTTGCGCTTCTAATTCTAGATCTTTATCTTTTTCTCCCATTAACATAACAATTAATGATTCAAATTTATTAATATTCTTTAATTTAGAATAGATTTCTAAACCATTTAATTTTGATAAATTATAATCAATTATAATTAAATTATACTTTTCATTATTTCTAATCTTTTTTAAGCCTTGTTCTCCTGAATTTATAATATTGGTATTAATTCTTTCCTTTTTAAATAATTCTTTTATTTTATTACAACTTCTTAAATCCTCACTTATAATCAATATATTAGCAAAATCTAGATCTTTAATATAATTAGATAAATTATCATTGCTTTCTTTATCTATTTTTTGATCAAGAGTAACAGTAACCTTTGTTCCATAATTTATTTGACTACTTATATTAAAAGTTCCACCAATTAAATGAACGATTTTACTAATACTTTTTAAAGTTAAGTTATTAGTCATAAAATCATGTTTTTCATCACTTGCAATAAATATTTTATCTACTGTTTTACTGTCAATACCTATACCAGAATCTTCAACAGTAATAATTAAACGACACAAATCCTTTTTTTTAATACTGTTTATCTTTAATTCTATAAATCCTTCTTTAGTATTTTCAATAGCTTTATCTAACAAAGTAACTAAAATTTGTTTTAATTTTACTGAATCCCCATATAAATATTCTGGCAAATCATTTTCAATTTCGGTTATAAAATTAATATTTTTAGATATCTTTGACTTAGTTTGTAAAACAATTACTTTTATAATACTTTTAATATTATATTTATTATTAAGCGACCTAATCTTTAAAGCATCTTCTTCGCTTATATCAAGACTACTATTGATAGTTCTTTCACAATTACTAATAATAAGTTGAATTTCATATAGGTTTTCTTGAGTAACTTTATCGTCTTTTTTTGTTAAAATTTCTTCTATGTATTTATTTATATTTTTTAAATTATTCTTCATATCTTTAGTTATATTAAATAAGAAATTAGACTTATCAATATTAATCTTATCTATTTCTTCTTTAGATTCTTTTACTACTTCTAATAATTTTAAATCTGGATTTTCAATAGTAAAATACATGATTAAATTAATATATGCCATAACTAATGCTTCTAATGTTAAGGTGGGGTTAATTTGTCGTAAAACGAGAGTCATTATAGCTAACACAGCTAAAGAATATAAAGGTATATATTTTTTATTTTTAAGATTATTAATATTGCTAATTATAGATTTTGTTATAAAAGAAATAATTAACAATACATAAATAGCACTCCCAACAAATACTATATTGGCTGCAGTTCCCGTTGTGTCTATAATATTATCATGATTAATAACGTTAAAATCTGCAAATAACAAGCCAATAAAAACTATTACTGTTAAAACAATAGAAATTAAAACCAATTTATCTTTTTTAAAATCTTTTTTATTGAAAGAAATGTGATATACATACAAAAATAATATCCATACCCAACCAAAAATAAGTAAATAATCTAATCTAAATAAGAAGTTTAGTGAATGCCCCATCCCGTATGTTTTTACCAGATAGATAGTTATACAATTTTCTATGGTCTCAATTAAATTTATTATTAAAAGATAAGAATATAATTTTGTTTCAGTATTATCAACTCTCTTTTTAGAAAAGAAAGAAATCGTTAATAAAGAAGCTATTGCTGCTGCACAAATTGGAAAATATAAACTTGTCATTTAATCACCTTCCAATGCAAGTATAACATAAAAAATAAAAGATAAAAAGTTTATTTTATCTTTTATTTTTTTCATATTTGTTATAATGACTTCTTAGAATAAATGAATTATTTTCTTTAATTTTTAATTTATTATTGATAAAATCAAATACTTCATCTTCATCTATTATATCTTTTCTTTTATAGATTCTTCTTTCTATAATATCCTCATTATAATAAAGATTACCCTCTTTATCTTTCCATTCAGAGATTCGTGTATCAACATAATCATTCCAATAATTATTTGGAATATCTTTTCTTTTAGCTAATCCATCTAGTTCTTTTTTATATTCCCAAACATTCCATTTAGCCGTTGCTAATCGATCTCTTAGTTCTATTGTTGCTGCCTTTTTTGCTTGTTCTTGACTTTCATAACCATATTTATAGGCTTTAATACTTAACGGTTCTCCTATATAAGTTATAAATTGATTATTATATTGTTCTAAACCTATAGGTGCAATATCACACTCAGTTATAAAAGCAGCGTCTACAGCACCAGCATAAATATCCAAGCATGGTTTACATGAATTTTTTAATAATTTACTAGCATTCCAAATACCCTCGGGAGCTAAAACAATACTCATGCCTTGTTTTAAATTTCTTACCATATTATTAAAACAAACTTTTCTGTCCGTTTTAGAATCTGTATTGACATATTCTACTCCATTAAGAACCATTGCAAAACCATCAGAGGTTCTATACATCGATTCTGGATCGCCAGCAATTAAACAATAAGACTTTTTAATTGTTTCAGTAATAATCTCAACATCATATCTTCCAACATGAGTAAAAGTATAAATAATAGGTGTTTTATTATAATTTTTCCACTGTTCTTTGTTAATTATAATTAAATTTTGATTTCTTGATAATCTTGTTAAAACAATAGCACTATAAATAAGAGGATGAATAGCTTTTTTAAATCCTATAAAAGATCGTTTTTTATCATTCATATCATCTATTTTTCTTAATTTTTCATAGTATTCAGGAAGTTCTTCCTTACTTAATTTCAAAGCCTTATTAATTCTATTTATTTGTTCTTTTAGTTCAAAATAATATGTTAATAAATCTTTTTTTGTTATTTTATTTTCTTCCTTAGGATGATGGCGGTTTTTTGTTTCCATTATTTCGCCTCCTTTATAATTTAATAAATTATTCATTTGAGGACTTATTATAGCATATTTCTTGCATATTTGCAAACCAATTCAATTACTCTTAAGTTTCTTTTATTTTTTTAGCTATGTTTTCGATTTTTTTAAAACGATGTGATAAACCAGATTTAGTAATGGAGTTATTTGTTTCAATTGTAATTATTTCACTTAATTCTTGCAATGAAGCATCTGGATATTTTAAGCGGAATTCCATTACTTCTTTAAGTTTCTCTTCAATAAAATCTATACCAAGTTCATTAATTATTAAATTAATATCTTCTATTTGTTTGTTTGCAGTTTCAACAACCTTATCAGTATTTGCCTGTTCACAATTATTTAAGCGGTTTGTCATATTTTTATGATCGCGGTAGATTCTAATATCCTCAAAATACATGACGGCATTATTAGCGTTTATTATACGTATAAAATCGCCTATTTTTTCTGCTTCTTTTAAATATATCATATAACCTTTTTCTCTAGGGATAATTTTGCTATTTAAATAAAAATTGTTTAAGAGCCTTTGAAGCACCAATCCTTCTTCTTTATAATTAGTTATAATTTCCATATGGTAGCGACTAGTTTTAGGATCATTAATACTTCCCCTTGCTAAAAAAGCCCCCCTTAGATAAGCTCTAATAGAATCTTCTGAATCAATAATATATTCTTTTACTTGGGGCAAGCGCTTTAATTTATCATCAGTCATACATAAATCAGTTAAAATTAAAGGAACTTTTTTATTTATTACTATTAAATAATTATTGCGTTTTTTAAAGGTATTTTTATTTTGTATTTTAATTTCTACCTTAATATCATAAGTTTCTTTTAGCATAATGTAAATTTTTTTAGCAACTGAGATATTTTCTGTTGAAAAACATATTTTATTTTTAGTATAAACACTATTATTACGAAGAAAACCAGATAATTCGGCTATATACTCTATTTTAGAACCGCTTTTTTTAGAAAGTTCTGTTTTTATATTATTTGTAAACGACATTTTAATCTCCCATTAAATAAGAAAATACAATACTACTTAATTTTAAACTATTATGTTTTAAAGTTCCATCAGAAGTTGTTAGTAAATCGCTTTCAATTAATTTAACATCAAGTTTAATAATTTCATTTTTATCAATAAATACGGGATCTTTTTGTTCTTGGGTTTCATATCTTTTTCTCATATTTTCATTTATTTTAGAATTACTAGCTATTACTACATCTATTTTTGAAGGATATAAATATTTATTTAAAATCTTTATATGATCACTTACACCAAAATTATCTGTTTCACCGGGTTGGGTCATAGCATTACTCAAATACATTATTTCAGCCTTACTATTTTTTAAAGCTTCATTAATTTCAGAACATATTAAATGAGGAATAATGCTAGTATATAAACTTCCCATGCTTAAAATAATTAAATCTGCTTTATTAATTGCATATAAAACTTCTTTAATCACATGGGGTTCTTCTTTATAAAAGATTTCTTGATATTGCTTCTTAGCAGATGTTAAATTCTCTTCTCCTTCAATAATTTCATTATCAACGGTTTTTCCAACTAAAGTTAATTTATCTTCTGATAAAGGTAAAATAGTATGATTAACATCTAATAATTTAGATAAAGCTTCAATAGAGTCTTTTAAACTACCACTAATATCTAGCATTGCTGTCAATAATAAATTACCTACTGGATGACCGTTTAAATCACTATTTGTTTTAAAACGATATTCAATTAGATTTTTTATTAAAGGGTTAGTATTTGACATATTAGATATAACTTTTCTAATATCACCAACTGCTGGAGTATTAAATTCTTTTCTTAACATACCAGTTGATTTACCATCATCTGATACGGTTATAACTGCTG
>JAAZHK010000082.1 GCA_012510745.1 Mycoplasmatota bacterium | reverse complement strand
AGGTAGTACTATTAGTTATGATGTTTGTACAACAGGGGCCCATCTTCATTTTGGTATTTTTCAAGGATGGACAACAGACAATTATTATAGTTTAAATCCGCAAGACTTTATATACTTTCCACCATTAGACATTTCGTTTTATTCTAGATATTATTAATAAAATTAGAATTATAAAGATTAATTAATTTTAATATCAAGGTGTTGGACACTTACTGTTTTAATTTATATAGTTATCCATCTTCTAATATTATTTGATAAATAATATTATATATGTTATAATATAGAACATTATTAAAGGAATTATGGTGTTTATAATGACTGAAAAGAATAAAGAATAATTATTAAAATCTCAAAAAGAGTTAAAAGCTAAAAGAATTAAAGATTTAGAATTAGGTACATCAATAGCTGAATTGAAAAATCTAACTTTAAAGCATGCTGTTCACACTCCTTTTTCTATAGGTTGGACAATTAGTAGAAAATTGAGCAAAAGAACGATTAATTGCTGTGGTGAAATAAAACATATATATAAAATTGAAAATAAAAAATTAATTAGGGGATTAAAGATTTTGTCTGAAGTCAAACAAGAAATATGTGAGGACGGAAAAGCAAATGTTGTTACAGGAATAAATATTAAAGAAACTTTTAGACCTATTATTTTTGCTATGTCCCATATTGGTAAATTTGATATTGAAACAGTTGCAGAATTTTTACCTCATTTTTTTCTTTTGTCTGGTGACGATGAAAATCTTCATTCTACATCTAGTGGGAAGCTTTTAGAAATGCATGGTATTATATATTTTGACATGGAAGATACACAAGATAAGAGAAATGTTAAAGAAGTTATAAAAAAAGTTTTAAGCAGTGGTAATAATGTCTTGTGGTGTGTTGAGAGTACTTGGAATTTTTCTGAAAATCAATTAATTCAACCCTGTCCATATGGAATTATAGAAGTAGCAGAAAAAACGGGAGCATTAATATTACCTATAGGGGTTCAAGAGTTTAATGATAATAACTTTTCTGTTAAATTTGGACAAACTATTGATCCGATAGAAATAAGAAAAGAATATTACTTAAATAGCATTAAAATGAAACAAGAATCTATTGAAATAGTGCGTAGCGCTATGGCCACAGAGGTGTATTCTATTATTGAATCTCAAGGTATAAATAAAAGAACAAATATTGATAAACTAATTCATTACGATTATGTTAAAAATCGCTTATCAGAATGGGCATTTACTTTTGATGATGTAGAAAAGAAAAAGTTTAATCCTTCTTATATTATTCCTAATAAGGAAACAAATTTTATTATCAAAAGAAAGTTTCAGCCTCCTTTTAATAAGCCCCTGATATCCTTTCAATATGAAACTTTTAATCATATAGAAAAGATCGATGAATTACCATATATACTTAATAAAAAGTTCAATAAATAACTATTAAAAAGCAATACTATTATTGAGTATTGTTTTTTAATAATAACTAATTTGTTTGAAACTGTATTAGCGATTACTATAATTTTGCTCGCTCAAAGATATGGTACTCCGTTGTTTTTATATTTTCTTCATAGAATTGATTATGCCTTAATTTTATTATGGGTATGGTCTTTGTTTATATATGTTCTTAATATTTCTTTTTCTTATCAAGAAAAATTTAAAAAAGCTGTTGAAAAAGGAACACTTATTTTAAATTGCTTTTTTATAATAAGTATTTTCTTTTTACATTTAAATATTATTAATTTTAACGGCATTATTGATACTT
>JAAZHK010000013.1 GCA_012510745.1 Mycoplasmatota bacterium | reverse complement strand
ATAGCTGATGAAGCTAAAAAATATATAGGTTCTCCTGATTATCGTCAAGCCAGTCCAATGATGAGAAAGATATTAGTTAATGTTATTAATGAGGATTTATCCGTAGCAGCCAAAAAAATAAATGTACCGACTCTGTTAATATGGGGAACTGAAGATCAAGCTTCTCCAATAGAAGAGGCCATAGAATTAGAAAAAATAATTCAAGATAGTGCTTTAATTAAAATAGATGGTGGTACTCATTATGTTTATTTAGAGGCGTTAAATTATGTAACTACTATTTTAAAAGAATTTTTATAACAAGTGTCAAGTTTTAATGATTTAAATAAATTAGTTGACAGCAAAATATTGTCAATTTAAATTTGTAAGAGTATAATAGTATTAGATATTTAATTAATAGAATGGAGTGATTTAATGAAAATTAGAATTGGAGTTATATTTGGTGGCGAAAGTGTTGAGCATGAGGTTAGTATTATTACTGCTATTCAAGCTATGAATAAAATGGATACTGAAAAATATGAAATTATTCCTATATATATAAGTAAAAAAGGCGAATGGTATACAGGAAATCATTTAAGAGATATGGAAACTTATCAAGATTTAAATTTATTAAAAAGATATGCTCACAATGTAGTTTTATATCATAAGAAAGGTAATTTTATTCTTCAATCAAAAGGATTCCTTAAACGTTTTATTACTGATATTGATATAGCTTTTCCAATTGTTCACGGAACGAATGTTGAAGACGGTGTTTTACAGGGTTATTTACATAGTATAGGTATCCCTTTTGTAGGAAGCGATGTTTATGCCTCAGTAGTTGGTCAAGACAAAGTATTTATGAAACAGATTTTTGAAAGTAATAAATTACCGATTACTAAGTATGTTTGGTTTTTTGATAATGAATATAAAGAAGATAGTAAAGCGATTATAAATAAAACTACTAAATTAAAATATCCTCTTATTATTAAACCAGCATCCCTAGGCAGTAGTGTGGGGATTAATATAGCTAATGATCATCAAGAATTAATAAACGCAATTGAAGAAGCTATTAATTATGATCATAAAATAATAGTAGAAGAGGTTGTTCATAATTTAAAAGAGGTTAATATAAGTGTTTTAGGAGATTATGAACATCAAGAAGTAAGCGCGATTGAAGAAGTAACTACAGCTAATGCTTTACTGACTTATGAAGATAAATATATAGGTAATAAAAATGGTAAAGGTGGTACTATTTCAAAAGGTTCGTCATCTCTTCGTAAAATACCAGCTCAATTAGATGACAAACTTCAACAAAAAATTGAAATAACAGCAAAATCAGCATTTAAAGCTTTAAATTCTTCAGGAGTTGTTAGACTTGATTATTTAATTGATAGTAAAGAAGCAAAAATTTATATAAATGAGATTAATAATATTCCAGGTTCTTTATCTTTTTATTTATGGGAAAAAGCTGGCAAAAAATATTCTGAATTACTTGATGATTTAATAAATATAGGTATTAAAGATTATAAAAAAAGAAATTCTAAAACCCATTCTTTTGATTCAAATATTCTTCAAAATTATAATGGTTCTAAAGGTGGTAAATTTTTAAAAGGGGGAATTAAGGGTAAGTTATAACTTACCTTTTTAATATATGAAAATACCGATTATTGGAATTACTTCTCGTGAAGTAAACACTAAACCTTTTAGTTTTCAAATGATACATAATGAATATTACGAAGCTGTTATTAAAAGTGGAGGTAATCCTATTATGTTATTGCCTTATGAAAATGACATTATTTTATCTCTTTGTAATGGCTTTATTATAACAGGTGGAGATGATGGTACTAATTATGATTATTATTTATTAGAATATGCTAAAAAACACAATATACCTATTTTAGGCATATGCTTAGGAATGCAAATAATGGCAATATCCGATGGAGCAAAACTAATTTCTATTGGTAATCAATCTCATAAATCAAATCAATTACAGGTTCATAATGTTTTAATTAATAAGAACTCATCATTGTATAAAATTATAAATAAAGAGATAATTACAGTTAATAGTCGCCATATTTATAAAATAGATAAAGTAACTAATTATAAAATAGTAGGAAGATCCTCGGATAAAGTTATTGAAGCTATTGAATTACCTAACCAATTATTTCATCTTGGTTTAGAATGGCATCCTGAAACTTTATATAATACTGATCAAAATAGTCAAAAAATTTTTGATTCATTTATTAAGGCATGTCAAAAAGAAAAAAAATTATCTAAAGTTCTTGAAAAAAAGTTATATTTAAGATAAGATATAAATACTTTTATAAACATGTCTCCTTAGCTCAGTTGGTAGAGCAACTGACTCTTAATCAGTGGGTCGTGGGTTCAAATCCCTCAGGGGACACCAATTTGTATTGAAATGGCTTCCAAAAGTTGGACAAAAAGTTATATAATAAATATAACTTCTGAAAAACTCAATGAGGCTGTTTTTTTATTAAGAAATTGTTCAACACTTTACAAAAGAAAATCGTTTTATGATTATTTTTCTTAAATGGGTGGTATAATTATTATAGGTGATATTATGAAAATTAAAGATAAAAAAATAATTTTAACAGGAGCAGGATCAGGGATTGGTAGAGAATTAGCATTGCAATTAATAGCTATGGGAGCTTATGTAATTGGTGTTGACATTAATAAAGAAGGTTTAGAAGAAACCTCTCAATTAATTAATAATAAACGTTTCTTTTCATATATAGTTGATGTATCTAGTGACGTTAGTATCAAAGATTTTTATGAAACATATATAATTGATCATAAAAAACTAGATATTTTAATTAATAATGCAGGTATTATACAAAAATTTGTTAGTTTCAATGAGTTAGACATGAATTCAATTAATAGAGTTATGGATATTAATTTTTATGGTCCACTTAAATTAACAAAATTGTTTTTACCTTTGATATTAAAAAGTAAAGAAGGAAATATTACTAATATTTCTAGTATGGGAGGATTTTTTCCTTTTCCAAAACAAACGGTATATGGTGCATCTAAAGCTGCTTTAAAATTATTAACCGAAGGGTTGTATGCTGAATTGAAAAATACTAATGTTCATGTTATGATTGTTTTTCCTGGTGCAGTTAATACAAATATAAGTAAAGATTTAAAAACCAATGAAGATTTTTCTAATTATAAAATGTTATCTGCATCTAAAGCTGCACATATAATAATAAATGGTATTGAAAAAAATAAATTTAAACTTTTTGTTGGAACAGATTCTAAACTTATGAATTTTATATATAAATTAAACTCAAAATATGCTATAAATTTAATAAATAAGAAAATGACACATTAATTTCTTCAAAATATCTTGCCAAATTAATATAAATAATGTAAAATATATTAAGTCAACTCAATTTAATATTAAAATATCTTGAATTGATTTATATAAATGGGCTTGTAGCTCAGCTGGTTAGAGCACACGCCTGATAAGCGTGAGGTCGATGGTTCGAGTCCATTCAAGCCCACCATTTATATATTATGGCCTGTTGGTGAAGTGGTTAACACACTGCCCTTTCACGGCAGCATTCACGGGTTCAAATCCCGTACAGGTCACCATATGCGGGTATGGCGGAATTGGCAGACGCACTAGACTTAGGATCTAGCGGGGCAACCCTTGCAGGTTCAACTCCTGTTACCCGCACCAAACAAAAATATAAAGGCACTATATGGTGTTTTTATTTTTTTAGGGAGAATAAAAAATAAATTATTGTATCTTGGAGTTTTATCAAATATATTATATAATTAAAAGGGTGATATAATAGAAGAAATTCAAGAAACATCTTTTGAAGAAACCTGCCAAAGAATTTCGACTATTTATAATAATAAGAAATAATTTGAATACATCAATATTAGAAATTGATACTTATTTTCTATATGCAATAAATAGGTATGATAAAGATTAATCTTTAATTGACAAAAATACTAAAAAGTATTGAGTTACTTAATACAGGAGGGTTTAAATAATGAATATAAAGGATAAAGCTAAACAATTTGCAATTAAAGCACATCAAGGTCAAATAAGAAAAAACGAACCAGATAAACCAATGATTATGCATCCTATTAGTGTGGGAATGTTATTAGAAGGATATGGTTACGATGATGAAATTGTTGCAGCAGGATATTTACATGATGTAGTAGAAGATACTAAATACACCTTAGAAGATTTAGAAAAGGAATTTGGATCTAGTATAGCAAGTTATGTACAAGGCGCATCAGAACCGGACAAATCTTTATCTTGGCAAGAGAGGAAAACGCATACAATAAATGAAATAAAGAACTTGCCATTAAAAAATAAATTGGTAATATGTGCTGATAAAATAAATAATTTAGAAGATTTAATGCTAGTGTTTCAAAAAAGTGGAATTAGAAATTTTTCTCGTTTTAAAGCAGGCGAAGAACTTCAAAAATGGTATTATACAAATGTTTATAAAAGTCTTATTTTAAATCAAAATAAAGATCTAGCTATTTTTAAAAAATTAAAAGAAGTATTAGATATTGTTTTTTATAAGAAAAAGGATACATATTTAGAAGAAATATTTATAAATGATATGGATTATTATAAAAAGCTAATAAATTTACATTCTCAAAAAATCGAACTCCAAAGACTTAAAGCAATGTGTAATTTACCAAAACCGTTTGTTATTGAATTTTGTGGAACTCCAAGAACAGGAAAAACTACTGTATTAAATAATCTATATGATTTTTTTACAAAAGGAGGATTTTCTGTTAATTTAGTTAAAGAGTTTACTACATCTAGTTATTATAAAACTATTTTAAATCCTCAAATGAAGAATAATTCAAAAACAGAATTAAATATAGCTATTATTAAAGAAGTTGAAAAACAACTTTATGAAGCAGTTTCTAAAAAAGATGAAATAATATTAATTGATAGATCATTAAATGATAGAGCTATTTGGAATTATAGAAATTTTATATCTAATCATATGTCAGAAGAACAGTACAAACAAGTAACTGAATATTATTCAAAAATTTCAAAAGAAATGATTGATATGCTGATTATTAATTATACTGATTCTAAAACAGCTTTAAAAAGAGACTATATTAATAGTCTAGCATTAGAAGAAAGAAAATTCTTAAATATTAAGAATATAACTGAATATAACAAAAGTATGGAAAAACTTGAATTGATTTTTAAAAAAAGTGTCGATACTGTTTTAAAAATAGATACAACGAATATTACTCCAAGAGATACTGCTGTTTTAATAGCAGAAAAGGTTATGCCAATAATGAGAAAACAATATATAAAATCATTTAATGAAAATATTAATAAAAATTGCTAATAATAAAAAACAGTTAAGGATTCCTTAACTATTTTATTCCTGAAGAACCAAAACCACCATCTCGATTATGACCTATTTTATCTAGTTGATTTTTATCGACTCTAACAAGATTAATTTGTTCATATTTATTTAAAACTATCTGAGCGATTCTATCGCCTTTTTTTATTTCTAAATTATCTTTTGTATGACTGTTGTGAACAATTATACCTAATTCATCACGATAACCACTATCAATAGTACCAGGAGAATTGGGTATTCTTAAAGCTGTTTTTAAAGATAAGCCACTTCGTGGTCTTACTTGTATTTCATATCCATCAGGAATGGCTATTTTCAAACCTGTTGGAACAACTACAGTATCAAGAGCATTAATAACAACATCTACCGCAGCTCTAATATCCATACCAGCATCTCCATCATGAGCATATTTAGGTAATTCGACATCTTCTCGTATAACTTCTACATATAAGTCTTTCGGCTTGTTTATTATTTCCAAAATCTCTTTTATTAAATCATTTTTATTATTCATAATACCTCCTAAAAATTAAACATTAACCATCCCGGTTTCAACAACATTAATATTCCTATAAGAAATAAAATAATACCACCTATTAAATGAGAATATTTAGTATATTTAGTTGATATACCGGTAACCTTTAAAGAAAACATTGCTATAGCAAAAATAATTAAATCATCGATTAAAAAGAAAGTTATATAAATGATTAAATAAAGCCATTCTGTTAAAGGAGACAAATTATTTAAAGCTAGTATTTGAGTAAACATTACAGGTAGACCTAAAGAGCAAAATAATTCAATTAAATTAACAGCTATTGCTAAAATAATAATTCCTAAAAAAGCTAGAATAAAACTTTTTTCTTTAATAATGTTTTTAATTCTTTTAATTATTTTATTTCTTTTTTTATCATCGATTATTTCACAACCGCTTTCTTGTTTAGTTAAAAAGCTTTTAATATTAATTGTCCCAAAAACAACACCAACTAAACCGATTCCTATTCGTATATAACTAATTTTATTTATATAATTAGCTATATTTAACCAGGATTTCATAAAAAACAAGTATGTGACAGCTGATACTAATAAAAACGTAATTCCTAAAAACCACATTTTTTTACGATCTTTAGTACCTAACAACATAGTGATTAAAAATAACAATATCCACATAGCACAAGGATTAAAACCATCTACAAAACCAATTATCATTGCTACTAAAGGTAATGAAACTTCGCCTAAATAGACTTTACCAATAATAGGTAAATCAAATTGTTTGCGCTCGTTTATTTCATTAATTAAACTACAAGAAATATTACTTTCTCCATTTATATAACTAACTACATCACAATAATCATTGTTTAAGTAATAATTAATTGTTTCTTTAATGTTATTTTCTGTATTTTGACCAGAAAAACCAATGATATTAGTATTACCAATAACTAAATAAGGAACTGAAGTGCTTTGTTTATTTAAATAATTTTGAACTTTAATAAATAAATCTTTGTTTTCTTGATTATTAGTTATAGAATACTTTTTAAAGTGGATATTATCTTTATTGTTTAAATAAGTTTCTATAAATTCTATTTCATCATGACAGTGTGGACACGAATCAAAAGTAAATAAATGCAAAGTTATATTTTTATTACTTGCTAACGTATTAATTGGTATTAATACTAAAATAACTAGCATTAAATTTAATAATATCTTTTTCATTTTAAAAACCTCTTTCTAAATTGTCTAATATTTTTGTTAATTCTTTTATTTTTAATTCCCCAATAATGCGTTTTATTTCTTTATTATTATTATCTAAAAAAATAATTACTGGTAATATTTTACCTATATTATAAATTTTAATTTTTTCATGATCTTCATCATAATCATAATCTATAATGTCTAAAGCATATTTATCTTTTACTTTATCTAAAAGATTATTCATAATTAAGCAAGCGGGGCACCATAAAGAGTTAATTTTAATTACTTTCATTTAATTCTCCTAATATAAAATTTAATTTTTTTATAAAAATCTTTATTTCTTTTCTAGTGGTTAAATAACTTAAACTTATTCTTAATGAAGTTTCAGCTCTTTTAATATCATCAGTTATAGTTAATACAGCCAAAGACATATTGCTATTTAAAGAACATGCTGTTTGGGTTGATATTAAAATATTTGAATCAGCTAGTTTTTTTTGAATTACTAGAGGATCAGTATTTAAAATACTAATATTTACAATATGAGGCAGAGATTTATTTGTACTATTAATTTTAATATTATTATTATTTTTTAGCAATTGTTTTAAATAAGCATTTAATTTTTGAACATAATTATAATTATTTTTAATATTAGGCACTAAAATATTTAAACTAGTATTTAAAGAGGCTATTAATTCTGTAGCTGGAGTTCCTCCTCTGTAAATAGTTGTGCTTTTACCTCCGTGAATTAAAGGTATTATTTTAAGATTTTCTCTTTTTAAAATAAAACCAACACCTTTAAAACCATATATTTTATGGCCCGATGCACTAGCAAAATCTATATTAGTTAAATCAATGATATCTTTACCTAAACATTGAGTTATATCAGTATGAAAAATAACGTTTTCATAACTTTTCAATAATTTAGCTATTTTTTCTATAGGTTGTCTAATACCTATTTCGCTATCAACAGCTGCTATAGTTACTAAAGTTGTATTAGGATTTATTAATTGTTTCAAATGTTCTAAATCTACTTGACCATTTTTATCTAAATTTACAAAATCAATCTTAAAACCTTTTTT
>JAAZHK010000081.1 GCA_012510745.1 Mycoplasmatota bacterium | reverse complement strand
TTCATTTCTTCAGATACTTCCCAATCTGATAGAGAACCTATTACTACATTTGGATCTAATGATTCTTCTACAGTAAGAGCAAGTGATAAATAAAACTCATCACTTCCTAAAGATAAAACAGGATTAGTTAAACCTATCTTAGCATTTATTTCTATTGTTATATCATTGTCACTTTGATTTTTTATAATTAAATTATAAGTAGACGAATAAGGATCAACTCCGTTTTTTTTGAGGATTAAACCATCTTTTGTAGGTGGTATCGCTGTTTTATCTTTATAACCAATAACAATTTCTTCTGTTTGGCTACTTGGGTTAATCATTTTATAATATAAAATGACTTTAACTGGTACACTACTTTGATTAATTAAGGTAACCTCTATTTCCTTTTGTTCTCCTGGTGTAACAGTTATTTGATTATTAGTTAAATCTGAAGATATTAAATCAACACTTAAATTACCTGCTGTAATATTATAAACACCACTTTTAATTTTAGTAACCATGAATAAAGCATATGAAGTATAAACTACAAAAATGGAAATAGTTATAACAACAATAAATAAAAGATAATTGTTTTTTAAATTAATTTTGTTTTTTAATAAATCTTTTATTTTTTTAAACTTTAAAAGCATTTTATCACCTATCCTTTATTTATGTATTTTTGTATTTTTAAATGCTAGTTGATCTCTATCTATATTTAAATCAACTGTTTCGTTAGCATATGAATCATGATGTTTACCTATTCCTGGAACTACTGATTGATTTGTTATTTGATGGATATTATTAGATACTGTTAAATTAACTTTTTCATAAGCAGCTAAATCAACTAGTTTAAAAGGTTTATAACCATTATTATTGCCATAATTTGCAATCCAGCGATTATAAGTTAATATTCTTTGAGTATCTGTATGATCTAATAATTTAGCCATTGACTCATTAATATATATACCTGGAATAAAACCATTGTTTTCCATAATATCACTAAACGTTTTAATTGTATCAACCATTATTTTATCAGAATTAACTAGCAATTCTTCTTGAGTTTTTGTTTCAATATCAATATATATAGGATATATCAAATCATTAGGCTTTATTCCCATTTGTTTTAACTGATTTAATAAATATAAACTTTCCTCTTTTACTTGAGTTGGATTAGTTGCTGTTGAAAAATAATATATACCAAAAGGTAAACCTAATCTTTTACATTCAGATATATTAAATTGACATTTACTATCTAAATAGATTTCTTCTGCTTGAAAATTAGCTAATCTAATAATGGCAAAATCAATATGGTTTTTTGCTTCTTCCCAATCTATTTTACCTTGATAAGAGGAAACATCTACTCCTATACATTCTTTTTCAGGATGAACGGAAGAAGAATTATTTATATAACTTTCATCTAAATAGGCATTAAGATTTTTAATAATACCTGTATCTATATTACCACCAACATACTCATTATTCATAATTTTTTCTTTTTTAGAAAGCACATATTTATTATAATTGTTAAAATCAGCATTTAAATTATTTAAATCTTCTTCATTCCCACCAATTAATATTTTATCAGCAGAAATTTCTTTTTCAGTTAATTTATTAATTATTGTTTTTAATATATCAATTCTTTTATCACTATCAAGATTACTAATGTTAACAATAATTGGTAAATCAATCTTTTTATCTTCTACTATGGACAAAAGTCTAAGTACCTCTGTCTCACCTTGTAACATAGTTTGAGCTTTTGAATCTAAAAAAAGGCCTAAGGGTATATTATTATCATTAATAATTCGTAAATTATCATCAATTTGAGTATTTATGCCTTTTTGCCAATCTGGTATATTTAATAAAACAAAATCATAATCCTCTTTTTGATAACTACTAAGATTAAAAGTTTTATCTATAGACATATAACATCCTTTGGCTTTAAAATTTTCAGGAATATAACTTTTTAAAACCCACTTTTTAACGGCTAATCCCCCCGTTATAGCTAAAACCACTCCTGTAGAAATAGAAGTTATTTTAATAAAAGTTTTAAATTCTTTTTTATAACGAGATTTCTTTTTATTAGAGTGATCTTTTGTTTCCATTTTATCATTCTCCTATTATTTATATATTATCATAGTTGTGTATATTAGACAATTTTAAAATGTCAAATGATTGTAAAAAAATAACGTATCATTTTATAAACGTTATCTTTATTTAATAAACATTGAATCTCCAAATGAAAAAAAACGATAGTTTTTTTTAATAGCTTCATCATAAGCATTAAGAATTTTTTCTTTACTAGATAATGCACTAACAAGCATTAATAAAGTTGATTTTGGTAAATGAAAATTAGTGATTAATTGATCTACTGCTTTAAATTTATATCCTGGATAAATAAAAATATCAGTCCATCCCGAGCAACTTTTAAATTTATCGTATTTATTAATAATGGTCTCTAACGTTCTAGTGGTTGTAGTTCCTACACTTATAATATTGTAATTATTACTTTTAGCAGCATTTAAAATATTAGCCGTTTGAGTATCCATTTCATAGTATTCGCTATGCATAACATGTTTTGTTACATCAGTTACTGTTACTGGACGAAAAGTTCCTAATCCAATATGTAAAGTAACAAAACATATTTTAATACCTTTTCGATCTATTTCATCAAGTAATTCTTTAGTAAAATGTAATCCTGCTGTAGGTGCTGCTGAACTACCTAAGGTAGAAGCATAAACTGTTTGATAACGATCTTTTTTAGTTATTTTTTCGTGAATATAGGGAGGTAAAGGCATACTACCTAATTCATCTAAAATTTCATATAAAATGCCTTCATAAATTAAAGTAAATACTCTAATACCTTCATCTAATTCTTGTAAGCATTTAGCTTTTAATTTTCCATTCCCAAAAGAAATAATTGTTCCCACCTTAACTCTTCTGGCTGGTTTTGTTAAACATTCCCATTGATTATTTCCTTGGTCTTTTAATAATAACAATTGAATGACAGCTTTTGTTTCTTCTTTTATTCCTATTATTCTAGCAGGTATTACTTTAGTATTATTTAATACTAAAACATCATTTGGATGAAGAAAATTAATAATTTCTTTAAATTGACAATGCTTTATATCTCCTGTTGATTTATCTAAAACTAATAAACGTGATTCATCACGTTTATTAATAGGATGCTGGGCAATTAAATATTCTGGTAATATAAAATCAAAATCATTTGTATTCATATTTTTCCCTTAAAACAATGTTCCTTCCTTTGCAATTTTTAAATGTTCATAAGCAGCATCAGTTGCAACTCTCCCCCTAGTTGTTCTTTTTAATAATCCTGTTTGCAATAAATAAGGTTCATAAACATCTTCAATAGTGGTTACTTCTTCACCAATAGATGCTGAAATTGCCTCTATTCCAACAGGACCACCATTAAATTTTTCAATAATAGCTTTTAATAATTGATAATCAGTATCATCAAGACCTAATTTATCTACTTTTAAAGCATCTAAAGCTTGATAAGTAATTTCTTTATTAATATGACCATTTCCTTTTACTAATGCAAAGTCCCGAACTCTTTTAAATAAACGGTTAGCAACTCTTGGAGTACCACGACTACGACTAGCTAACTCAGAAGCTGCCTCATCATCTATTGTAATATCTAAAACTCTAGAGGTTCGTTTCACAATTGTTGTTAATTCTTCTGTATTATAATATTGTAGTTTACTTACTATTCCAAAACGATCTCTTAAAGGAGCAGATAAATCTCCCGCTCTAGTTGTAGCACCTACTAAGGTAAAGGGAGGTAAATCTATTTTTAAATTACGACTATTACCATCACTACCAATAATAATATCTAAAGAAAAATCTTCCATAGCTGAATATAATATTTCTTCTATAAATCTAGGAATACGATGTATTTCATCAATAAATAAAACATCCCCTGATTCTAAATTAGAAAGTACAGCCGCCAAATCTCCACTTTTTTCTATAGAAGGACCACTAATTGTTTTTACATCACTTCCTAATTCATTAGCAATTATAAAAGCTAAAGTTGTTTTTCCCAAACCTGGTGGACCATATAATAAAACATGATCTAAAACTTCTTCTCTTATTTTAGCAGCTTTTATAAAAATTTTTAAATTCTCTTTAACATCAGTTTGACCAATATATTCATCTATTCGATTAGGTCTAAGACTTGTTTCAAAAGTATCTTCTGCTAATTGATGATTTGTTATAACCCTTTCATCCATAATTATCTCCTTTATTTAAGCATTAATTTTAAAGCTTCTTTTATTTGTTCTTCAATACTTATATTATTACTTATTTGATTAATAACGCCTTGAATTTCTTTATCTTTATAACCTAAATTCTTTAAAACATTGATAATTTCATCTTTACTATTATCAATAACATTATCTATTGTTTTTAATTTTCCTTTTAAATCTAAAATAATTTGACGCGCTAATTTATCTCCTATCTTAGGAAATTTTGTTAAATATAAAACATTTTCTCTATTAATCGCATCAATTACGCCATCAATACTGCCTAATAAAATAGGTAAAGTTATTTTAGGACCTAATCCTTTTACACTTATTAACTTTAAAAACAAAGATTTTTCTTCTAAAGTCTTAAACCCATATAAAGTATTTTCATCTTCCCTAATATATTGATAAATATAAACTTGATATTCCTTTTCTATTTCAAAAGCATAAGGATTAGCAACAAATATTTGATAGCCAATACCATTATTTTCTAATATAATAAAATTATTTTCAATATTATTTATTTTACCTATTATGTAATTGTACATTTAATCACCTGACCTTAATAATATATTAACAAACATTTGTTTTATAGTCAATAAAAAAAAGGCCTACAGCCTTTTATTAATCTTGACAAACTCCTTCGCCAACTTTATTACCAGGAATAAACTTTTGACCTACTAATGAACAACTTGTTTTAGTAATAGAATCTTTAATATATGCTCCTAAAAAATTAACTGCTGTAAATATAATAACAGATACCAGTGCAATTATTAAAACATATTCAACTAGTGCTTGGGCTTTGTTATTTAAAAATTTCATTTAACCACCAACCATCCTAAATATAGTTTATAATTTATTTTATTATTTGTCAATTAAATATAGATATGTTATATTATATTTGGTGATAATTAATGTATTTAGTAATTAATAATAATAAAATTAAAATTAATAAAGCAATTAAATTTATAGATCGTTTAAAAGGTTTAATGTTTATGTTTGAGCCAATTAAAGAAGGGCTTTTATTTGAAAAATGTCGAAGTATTCACACTTATTTTATGTGTCAATCTATAGATGTTATAATGACTGATAAAAATAATAAAATTATTAAACTTTACCCTAAATTAAAATCAGAACGAATTATTTGGCCGAAAAGAAAAGTTTACTATACATATGAATTACCTCTTAATTCCATTGACAACTTAAAAGTCGGTGATATATTAGTAATAGAAAAAAAGAATAATTAAATTATTCTTTTTAAATTTTTCGAGGTTTTTTTATAAAAAGATATATTCCTACTCCTAATGTTGTTATAACTACTATTATTGATGAATAATTAGATCCCGTTTTGGGATTTTCTTCTGTTTTAACTCCACCTGGTCTATTAATATTTAATGTGTATATTTTGGATGTTCCACCTTCACTTGTTACAATTATTTGAAATTCATTTGTTCCGTGTTTTAAAGTCTTTATACCAGTTCCTTCTACTGTTGCATTACTATCTGTTGCTGTTGCTTCTATCGTTATACTTTCTTTATCGATTGTTAAATCATAAGTTAGGGTATCCGCATTAAATTCTATTGTTTCTTCTGTTATTGTTAAACTTGATAAGGTATCTATACTAGAAAGAACTTTTAAATTTTGAGTTACACTTTCTATATTTATTTTCTCAAAGTTTTCATCATTGAATACAACATCTGTTACACTTATTATTCCATTTTGGCCTACTGTTGCATTTGATTTAGCTCTAACTGTTAATTGACCTATATTAAATGTTCCTGATTTGTTTGAATCTGTATATAAGTTTAAATTAGTATAATCATGATCTCCTTGCCATATAGAATTTGTTACAAAACTAACTACTTCTAAGTTGTTATTTACACTTATTACAAGTTTCAGAGCCGATACTTTTTCTGTTGCTCCTACTGTTCCAGTTATTGTACAAACAGCCTCAGCATTTACTGACATTCCTGTTTTATTACAATTTATACCAATTAATCCTGTTAAAGCATTTGTTTTTAAAGGTATTAATAATGGTAATAACACTAGTAAATATAATATTTTTATCTTTCTTTTCATTTCTTTATTCTCCTACTATATTTCATTCTACAATAAAAAACATATTTTGACAATAAAAAAGACGTAAAGTCTTTTTAATATGTAAAATCAAAAGTAAAGTTTAAAATTTGGACTTTATCGCCTTCTTCAGCACCCATTTCTCTTAATTTATCATCTATGCCCATTTTTCTTAATTTTCTAGCAAAACGAATAGCAGCTTCTGATGAAGAAAAATTAGTCATTTTTAACAGTTTTTCTATTTCTGCTCCTTTAATTATAAAAATATCTCCTTCTTTATAAATCTTATACGGTGTTTCTGTTTTAAATTTATATAACACATGACTTTCAAAGGCATCTTCTTCATAAAGAGGTTCCTCATGAATTTCTTCTAGTAAATCCATTAAATACATCATTACTTCGTCTAAACCTTGATTATTAATTGCACTTATTGGAAAAATTCTTTTATCTATTTTAGTCTTAAATTCTTGTAAATTATTATTAGCTTCTTCTCCATCCATTTTATTAGCAATAATTATTTCTGGTTTATCTAATAAACGTAAGTTATAACTTGCAAGTTCTTTATTAATAGTTACATAATCATCAAAAGGGTCTCTTCCTTCATAAGCTGACATATCAACGACATGTGCTATTATTCTTGTTCTTTCAATATGGCGAAGAAATTTATCTCCTAATCCTTCTCCTTTTGATGCTCCTTCTATTAATCCTGGTAAATCAGCCAAAACAAAAGTCCGGTTATCTAAAGTTTTTACAACACCTAAATTAGGACTTAAAGTAGTAAAATGATAGGCTGCTATTTTAGGATTAGATCTTGATACTTTAGAAAGGATAGTACTTTTACCAACACTAGGTAAACCTACTAAGCCAACATCTGCTAATAGCTTTAATTCTACCTTAATGTTTCTTTCTTCACCAGGTTCTCCATTTTCTGAAAAATTAGGAGCTGGATTAGATTGAGTTTTAAAAGCAGTATTACCCCTTCCGCCTCTTCCTCCACTTGCAATAGTAGCTTGATCATTGATATTCTTTAAATCGGCTAAAATAAGACCGGTATCTATATCAGTAACGACTGTGCCTTGTGGTACTTTTATAACAATATCTTTAGCGCTAGCACCGTGTTGATTTTTACCTAAACCATTTTCGCCTTTTTTGCCTTTAATAATCTTTTGATAACGTAAATCTAAAAGAGTTCTAAGACCGGTATCTACTTTAAATATAATATCGCTACCTTTACCACCATTACCACCGTATGGTCCACCCATTGAAATATGTTTTTCCCTACGAAAAGCTAAGCAACCATTACCACCATTACCAGC
>JAAZHK010000080.1 GCA_012510745.1 Mycoplasmatota bacterium | reverse complement strand
TTATTAATAAGTATATATATTTGGTTATTAATTCAAGAAAAAGCCAAAATTATTAATAAAGAGGAACAAAGATTAGTTGAATTTAGAGGTGTGTTTATTTCTTATTTAGAATATTTTAATTACTTTAATAATAAGAATGATATAGAGATTAAAAAGAATATAAATACCATGATTAGCAATCTTTCCAACAATAATTTTAATAGTGTTATTTTGCAAGTTAGACCTTTTTCAGATGCGATTTATATTTCAGATATTTATCCCTGTAGCTATGTTATTAAGGGAAAGGAGGATGATAAATGTACGTTTGATATCTTATCTTATTTTATTGAGCAAGGTAAAATACATAATATTGATATTTATGCTTGGATTAATCCTTATAGAGTAAGAAGTTCTATTGATGTTGCATCAATAAGTTCTAAAAATCCTGCTTATCAATATTTAAATACTAATCATGTTGCAGTTACTAGTAATGGTATTTATTACAATCCTGCTAGTAGTGAAGTTATAGATTTAATAAAAACCGGTATAAGCGAAATAATTGATAATTATCAAATCGCAGGTATTGTTTTTGATGATTATTTTTATCCAAATGAAACCGTTGATTTAGTTAGTTATGATTATTATCAAAAAACAGGTGGAAATTTGTCATTAGATCAGTTTCGTTATGAAAATGTTAATACATTAGTTAAAGAAATTCATTCTTTAGTAAAAGCAAAAAAACTATTATTTGGAATTAGTCCCCAAGGTAATATAGAAAATAATTATCAAAATGCATATGCTGATATTAAAACTTGGCTTAGTTCCGAAGATTATGTCGATTTTATTATGCCTCAAATTTATTTTGGATTTAATAATGATATTAAACCTTTTTATCCAACTTTAATGGAGTGGCATAATTTAATAAGTAGTGATGTTGATTTAATTCCGGCATTGGCAGCGTATAAAGTAGGTGAGTTTGATTCATTTGCTAAAAGTGGATCTAATGAATGGATAGAAAACAATAATATATTGGCAAAACAAATAGTTACATGTCGTTCACTAAATAATGTTAATGGTTTTGCCTTATATCGCTATGATTTTCTTTTTAATGAAAACCTTTTTAATGAAAATACATATAAAGAATTAGATAATTTATATAATATTTTATAATAAAAAAGTTGATAAACATATAAAAATATGATATAATCATGACTTGTACTTAGAGGAGGTGCTAACAAATGAGATTAATTAATATAAAAATTAATGATGAGTTATTATGTAAATTTAATGATAAACAATTAAATTGTATATATATTCAAATGACAGAAGCTAAAAAAATAGCTGATCAAAAAGTAATCGACGACGAAGTTGTTGGAGATTTTTATGAGAATTTTGATTTAATTGAAAAAATTTATAGTGATAGACAAAAAACATTACAGAAAACATCTTATTAGATGCTTTTTTTTTAATTAAATATATGCTATAATTTTATATATAATAGGGGTGAGGCTAATGAAAAGAAATAAAGGACAGGCTCTTGTTGAATTTGTTTTAATTTTACCGGTTTTTCTCTTGTTACTTTTAGCTATTATTGATTTTGCGAAAATTATTTCTATTAAAAATAGTTTAGAAAATAAAAGTAATGATGCCTTAACTTATTTAAAAGAAGATAAATCCTATGAGGAAGTAAAAGAGCTTCTTAATCGCAATAATGCTAATGAAATTGATATATCTTTAAATTATGGAAATGATAATTATTTAACAATTGAATTAAGTCAAAAAGTTGAGATATTTACTCCTGGATTAAGTTCTATTTTAGGAACTCCTTATCAAGTTAAAGTCGAAAGGATTACCCCTTATGAGAAATAGAGGACAAATTTTAGTTCTATTTGTTATTATTTTGCCTTTAGTTTTATTAATTGCGGCATATGTTATTGATATGGGGTTAATAATGTATGAAGAAAATCGTTTAAAAGCTATAAATGACAGCGTTATTGATTATGTTCAAGGAAAACAAGAGGTTACTGAGGCTGAAATAAAAGCTTTAATAGTTAAAAATGATAATAAAGTAGTAACTAAAATTATAATGGAAGAAAAACACATAACTATAATGTTAGAAAAAGAAGTTAATAGTATTTTTGGTAATGTTCTAGGTATTAAAAATTACCAAATTAAATCAGTAAGATCAGGCAATATATAGATAAAGAGGGATATTATGGCTAAAGAAAAAGGAAAGATAATAATGGTAACATCGAGCAAGGGTGGAGTTGGTAAAACAATTACAACTCTTAATTTAGCTGGTGTTTATCATTTGTTAAAGAAAAAAACCTTAATTATTGATTTAGATTTATATGGTGGAGGAATAGGTTTGTCTTTAAATATCGAAAGTGAAAAAACCATCTACAATTTAGTTGATGATTTAATTAATAATCGTTATAGTAATTTTGAAGAGTATGTTTATAATTATAATGAAAACATAGATATTTTATGTAGTCCTAAAGATCCTAGACAAGCAGCAAAAATAGATATAAAATACGTTACTATGGTTTTATCAAATGCTGAGTTTAAATATGATGTTATTTTAATTGATACAACTCATAATTTAACACCTATTAATATTGTAACTCTTGATTCTAGTGATAAAGTTTTATATATCATGACTAATGATCCAATGGATTTAAAAAACACAAAATCCTTTATGGCTATTATGAAAGATACAGAAATAGATAATGTTAAAATTCTTTTAAATAATGCGTGTGATATAAATAAAAAATATTTTACTAATTTTGATATAAAGAATATTATTAAAGCTAATATAGATTACACGATATCTAATGATTTTTTTGTATCAGATATAGATCGTTATGTTATGGAAGGAAAGATTCTTTTACTGCAAAAGAAAACAGCCTTTTTATTACGAAAAGATTATAATAAAATGTTTTTAATTGGTAAAGAATTAATTGATTATGTAGAGGAAGTGAAGTAATGGCTAAAAAAAGTTTAATTGAAGCTTTTGAAATAGAAACAAAAAATAAACCATTAGTAAAAGCTATGTCTGATTATGAAATTTTTGAAGATAAAGCTTTATTAGATCAATTACGAACTAATATTCTTCAAAATATAATTGATAATAATATTCCTGATGGTACTTTATTAAATGAATATATTAATGCTGAAATAGATAAATCGTTAGAAGGTTATGATTTAACTAATTTAGAACGTAGTCATATTTTTAATTTAATAGATAATGAAATAAATGGTTATGGTCCTATTACTGAATTATTAGATGATAAAAATATTACAGAAATAATGGTTAATGGACCACAATCTATTTATATTGAAATAGATGGTCGGCTTGTTAAAGAAGAAATGGTTTCGTTTATTAATAACGATCATATTTTAAGAACAATTCAGAAAATAGTACAACCTTTAGGAAGAACAATAGACGAAACAAATCCTATGGTTGATTCACGTTTGCCAGATGGTTCTAGAGTTAATGCTATTATTCCACCATTATCTTTAAATGGACCAGTTATTACAATTCGTAAATTTAAAAGAAATATTAATGATATTGAATCTCTATTAAGAGTAGGTACTTTAACTCCTTATATGGCAAGATTTTTAGAAGCATGTGTTTTATCAAAATTAAATGTTATTGTATGTGGTGGTACTGGTTCAGGAAAAACAACTATTTTAAATATTTTATCTAGTTTTATTGATTCAAATGAACGTATTATTACTATAGAAGATGCTGCTGAATTACATTTAAAACAGGAACACGTTGTTACTTTAGAAACTAAAGTATCTAATTATCAAAGCGAGGGGGAAGTTACTGTTCGTGATTTAGTTATTAACTCTTTACGTATGAGACCTGATCGCATTATTGTTGGTGAGGTTCGTGGCAAAGAGGCTTTTGATATGCTTCAAGCTATGAATACGGGACACGATGGTTCCTTAACTACTTTACATGCTAACGGAGTATATGATGCTTTAAATAGATTAGAAACAATGGTTTTAATGAGTGGTATTGAAATACCTGTTAAAGCAATTCGTGAATATATAGAAAAAGCAATCGATATTGTAATAAATGTTGAACGATTGAGTGATGGTCGTCGTAAAATAACTTCTATTGCTGAAATAATAGGAATTAAAAATGATGAGATTGAGGTTAAAGAAATTTTTGCTTTTAATCAAAAAGGTTTGACTGATACCGGTGAAGTTAATGGTGAATTCATTTTATATAATTATTTACCAAAGAGTTATCATAAAATTAAAGTTAAGGGTTTAACCGATATTGATGATATATTTGCGCCAATTTTAAAAACTAAAAATTAAAAAGAAAGGGAGAGCAAAAATATGGAAACACTAAAACTAATAATTCAATTTATTTTTATTTTATCATTAGTAATTGCTTTTGCTTTTCTTGCTCGTTTAAATAATTCTTTAAAATTAGAACGGAGATTTAATAAATACACGGTTGATTCATTGAAAGATAAAAACAAACCTTTTTTCACTATAATTTATAATATTTACTTAAATATTCGAGATAATTTAACTAACTATTTAGCTAAAATTAAAATATTTAATAGATATAGTAAATCATACGAAAAATATTTAGATAAATCTAAAAGACAAAAAGATGATCCTCTTAGTTATATTGCAACTAAAATAATATTTGGTATTGTTGCCTTTGCAATAGTTCTTTTTTCATTTGTGTTGCAAAATCGTTCTTTTGATATAATAGGTTTTATTATTTTGGGCATGTCTTTAGTAGTTGGTTTTTTTATCCCTGATATTATGTTGTTTTCTCAAAAAGCAATAGTTAAAAGGCAATTAGAAAACAACTTATTGCAAGCTATAATTATTATGAATAATGCTTTTAAATCAGGGCAAAGTATTATTCAAGCTGTTTCTTTAGTTTCAGAGGAATTAACTGGACCTATTAGTGATGAATTTAAAAAAATGTATATAGATTTAAGTTTTGGTTTAAGTATTGAAAACGTTTTTGCACGTTTTTCTAATAGGGTTAATATTGAGGAAGCTAAAATGATGACTGCTTCTTTAGTTATTTTAAATAAAACAGGCGGGAATATAGTTAAGGTATTTTCATCAATTGAAAGAAATTTCTTTAATCGTCGAAAATTACAAGAGGAATTACAATCTTTGACTGCATCTTCTAGAGCTATTTTTATTATATTAGTAATGATTCCAGTCTTATTAGTAAGTTTTATCTATATTTTTAATCAAAATTATTTTTCTCCTTAATTTATTAATAATATTGGTAGATTTATTTTATTTATTATTATTACTATTTATATATCATATATTATTATAGTTCGTCGAATTATGACTTTGACTGGGGGTAGTAAATAATGGCTAAGGAAAAGATAAGTATTTCTAGAAAAATTTACAGGTTGGAAACTATTAAATCTATGCAACGTAAAATTGATTTATTGGGCTATAAAAAGAGTTATGAAGCCACTTTGTTTCTTAATTTTAGACTTTTATCAGCTGCTTTTATTTTCTTTATTATTTTATATTTTTCTAATATAGGTTATTTATTAGCACCAGTATTTACTTTTATATATTATATTAATTTATCAAAACTTTTAATTGATGGAAGAATTAATTCTCGTCGTGAACAATTAGATTCCGATGCTTTATATTTTTTTGAAGTTTTAGTTTTAGCATTAGAATCAGGTCGTAATTTAAAGATAGCTATTGAAATCACTAGTCATAATATAGATTCTGAATTATCTGATGAATTTAAAAAAGCTATAGAAGAAACATATTTAGGTAAAAGTCTAGATGAAGCATTAGAAGGTATGAAAAAAAGAATACCATCAGAAACAATTAATAATTTAATTTTAAATATTACACAAGCGAATATCTTTGGTAGTAATATTATTGAAACTATGTATAATCAAATTGATTATATTCGTGATAAAAGAATATTAGAAATGAGAGCTAAAATAAGCAAAATACCTTTAAAAATTAGTGTTATTTCTGTAATCTTTTTTATACCATTATTAATGTTATTAATTTTATCACCAATTATTATAGAGGTATTAGGTTAGGAGGGTTAAAAATGAGTGGTCATTCTAAGTGGTCTACAATAAAAAGAAAAAAGGGTTTGATTGATGCTGAACGAGGTAAGATTTTTCAAAAATTAGCCAAAGAAATATATGTAGCAGCTAGAATTGGTGATCCTGATCCTGATAATAATCCTAATTTAAGAATGGTTATTGAAAAGGCAAGAGGTCAAAATATGCCTAAGGATAATATTAATAAAGCTATAGAAAAAGCTAGAGGTACTAGTAATGCAGAAGAATATGAAGAGATTCGTTATGAAGGCTATGGATATGGAGGAGTTGCTTTTATGGTTGATTGTTTAAGTGATAATCGTAACCGAACCGCATCTTTTGTACGAAGTACCTTTACTAAATATGGTGGAAATTTAGGTACAGATGGTTCTGTTAGCTATATGTTTGAACGAAAAGGTCTTATTATTATTTCTAATGATTATGATGAAGAAACAGTAATGATGACAGCTATTGAAGCTAATGCATTAGATTTTGAAGTTAATGAAGATAATTACGTTATAATAACTAACCCTAACGATTTTATTAAAGTAAAAGAAACTTTAGAAAAATCGGGTATTACTTCTTTTTTAACATCAGAAATAACTTTTATTCCTAATATAGAAGTTGACTTAAATGAAGAAGAAATATTAGAAGTTTTTAAATTAGTTGAAGCTTTAGAAGACTTAGATGATGTTCAAAATGTTTATTATAACTTAAAGAATTAAAAAAGATTTTGTTTTTTACTATTTATTTGATATAATACGTATATAAACAAGGAGGGATAAAATGGCAAAGTTAGGTAACCGACAAGGAAAAACCTTAGTTTGTACTATTTGTAATAGCGAAAATTATCGTACAGAAAAAAATATTAAAAATACAATTGATCGTTTAGAATTAAATAAGTTTTGTTCTAAATGTAAAAAGACTACTTTACATAAAGAAAAAAAATAGGAGGTTTAAATGGCAACAAGTATTAATGTAAATGATTTTAAAACAGGTGTTACTATATTATACGAAGGTAATATCTTTACAGTTTTGGAATTCCAACATGTTAAACCTGGTAAAGGTTCAGCTTTTGTTCGTTCTAAATTAAAAAATCTAAGAACAGGTGCGATTATTGATGTTACTTTTAATTCAGCAACTAAAGTAGACACTGCTCTTATCGAAAAGCAAAATATGCAATTTCTTTATAATATGGGAGATATTTATTATTTTATGAATATGGATACTTATGATCAATTAGAACTTAATAAAAGCCAAATTGAAGACCAAATAGTATTTTTAAAAGAAAATCTAGAAGTGTTAATAACTTCTTATAATGGAGAAATTTTGGGTATAACTTTACCAGATAAAATTGAAATGAAAGTAACTAGTACTGAACCAGGTGTAAAAGGGAATACCACTAGTAGTGCTCAAAAAGATGCAACGTTAGAAACAGGCATGGTTATAAAAGTACCATTATTTATTAATGATGGAGAAAAAGTTTTTGTATCGACAAAAGATGGAAAATATGTATCAAGAGTATAATTAAAAATACTCTTTTTATTATAGGGGGAATATAGTGGAAGAAGATTATTTAAAAGATCTTTTTAATGAATTAAAAGAAGGAAATTTAGAATCTAGAAATAAAATAATCGAGGCAAAAATACCGTTAATTAAACATATTGTAAGAGAAGATTATAATATATATTATGATATTAAGGAGGATCTAGAAAGTATTGGTTATATAGCTTTAATAAATTCTTTAAAAACATATGATATTAATAAAGGAGATTTTACCTTTTATGTTTCTAATCAGGTTCATTGGGCTATTAAAAAATATCTTTATCGAAAAGATGTTAAGTGGACAAAATTAAATAGTATTGATCAACAAATAAACGTTTCTTCTAATGATGTTAACACACTTACTTTACAAGAGATAGCAACAGATATTAATAATGTATCAGTAGAGGAAAAAATTGAATTAATTGAAGAATATCAATTAATTAAAAAAGCATTAAATATATTATCGCCTTTTGAAAAAAAAGTACTGGAATTAAGATATGGATTTATAACTAATAATTTTTTAACTTATGAACAATTAAAAGATATATTTGGTTATAAACATAGTACTAGTATTTTTAAAGTCCATAAAAGAGCGCTTTCTAAAATTAAAGATTATTTTAAAACGGGTATTTTAACTCCCACAGCTATAAAAAATATTGAACTTAATTATTTAATTAGTCTAGATAAAAACGCTCAAGAGGATTACTTAGATGGACTTAACATTAATGAAAGAATAGTTATGGAACAATATTTTATTAAAAGCAAAGATATTATTTTTAAACGATTTGAAATAAAAGAAATTGCTGATCAGGTTAATTTTAGTCGAAAACAAACTGTAAAGATAATTAATCAATCATTAAAAAAGATAAAGAGATAGATAATTTAATCATATTATCTTCTTTTTTTAATATAATGTATTATAAGAGGAGGATACTTATGATTAATAAGCAAAGTTTGTGGTTCTTGACTTTATTTAGTTTAATATTAATATTAAGTGTATATTATATTACAATGCCTAATGAACTATTGTTATCTAATAATAATTCAAACAATAATGTAAATAGTGATAAAGTAGTTGTTAAAGTAGAGGAAAGTGATTTGTTAACAGCAATGCGTGTAAGTTTAGATAGTGAAAGACTAAGTATCAAGGAAAGTTTAGAAAATAATTTAACAGATATTAGTAAAACCGTTGAAGAAAAAAACAATATTTATGAACAACTTAGATTATTGACAGATATTCAAGGCAAGGAAGAAAAGATAGAGGCAAAGATTAAAACTAAATTTAAATTAGCTAGTTTTGTTAAAATCGAAGATGATCAAGTAAGTGTAGTTTTGGTAGTTAAGGAACATGATAAGATTTTAGCTAATAATATTATGCGGACAGTTCAAGAAGAATTTTCAGATAAGATGTTTATTTCAGTCAAGTTTGAGAATTAATTAGTTGGTACTCTTTTAATTTTCCCTCATAAAATAATATGAGTAGTTATTAACCACTTGCTTAGGAAAGTGAGGGATATAATGGGTAAGAAAATTTTAACACCAAGAGAAAAAGAAGTGTTTGATCAATTAGTTTTAAATAAGACAACAAAAGAAATAGCTATTCTTTTAAAAATTAGCGAAAAAACAGTAAGAAATCATATTTCTAATGTTATGCAAAAATTGGGAGTTAAAGGTCGAGCTGGAGCAGTTGTAGAATTATTAAAACTTAATGAAATATCAATATAAATCGTACTAAAAAAGTACGATTTTTCATATGATAAAACAGGTGATAAAATGTTAAAAAGAAAAGCTTTAAGGAAAATATTACTAACAAGTATTGCTGTTTTTGTTTTTTTAGTTATTTATCTTTTTCCAAAAGAAATAACTAATGAATTAACTCCTGATTATAAAATAGAGTATGTTGATAATTTCAATACTGCCAACATTTACTTATTAGATGAAAATAATTATCTAGTCAAAGAAAAAATATTAGTAACCAATACTGAATTATTAAATCAAGCCAAAGAATTAGTTAACTATTTAATTATTAGTAATAGTAATCAATTACCTAATAATTTAAAAGCTATAATTCCTAAAGGCACTAAGTTAAATAATGCTTATATAGATAATAAATGTATTACTTTAGATTTTAATGATTATTTATTAAAGGTTGATAAATCTTTAGAAGAAAAAATAATTGAAACCTTAATTTTTACGTTAAGTGATCTAGATGGAATTGCGAATTTAAAGATATTAATTAATGGTCAAGAATTATCCAAACTGCCACAAACAAATATCAAATTACCAATTATTTTAGATAGAGATTTTGGTATTAATAAGCAATATAATATAACAAATGTTAAAAATATTACTAAAGTAACAATTTACTATATGAATGAAGATAATGAATATATACCTGTAACAAAATATCTAAATGATAAAAGAAATAAAATAGAAGTAATTGTTGATAGTTTATCTAGTGAGCATATATATCAAACGAACTTAATTAGTTATTTAAATGCTCGTACTACTTTATTAGATTATAATGTTTATAAAGATATCATTAGTTTAAATTTTAATGAAAGTTTATTAAATAATAATGATATTTTAGAAGAGGTAACATATACAATATCATATAGTATTTTTGAAAATTATGATGTTGAAAACTTATTGTTAAAAGTTAACGGTAAAGAAATAAAATTAATAAATAAAAAAATCTTGAATAATTAACAGCTTTATAGTATACTGGATATACATTTAAGATGTTCTGGTAGCTCAGCAGGATAGAGCAATGCCCTTCTAAGGCATCGGTCCGGGGTTCGAATCCCTGTCAGAACGCCATAATGTTATCTAATCCTTGATTCAAGGGTTTTTTTATTTTAAAAAAGTTAACTAATCCTTAATTATAAAAGAATATTTTTCTTATGTTAAAGTTATTGAATTATTATTATTTTCTTGTTATAATTATTTATAGAATAGAAAAGTGGGTTGATAATATGATAGGTAAAATAATCTCTATTGAAAAAAACATTGTTTTGTTAAAATTAGGTATTGAAATAGCTAATCAAACTAATTTAATTAATGTCCATGTTGTCTTTGAGGATGAAAATAAAAAAATAGTAGGAGAAATAATGGATATTCTTGATGATACAGCTAAGGTTAGTATTGTTGGAACGATAGATAACAATACTTTTATCCCTGGGAGTATCACCAAACCAGCCTTTAGATCAAATGTAAGAATTATAAGTTCTTTTGAATTATCACAAATATTTGGAAATCAGATTATTAATGATAATAGTGAAATTTATTTAGGTGGTTCTACTATTTATAATGGTTACAATATTAATGTTAATATTAATAATTTCTTTAGTAATCATTTTGCTATCATTGGTAATACTGGTTCGGGTAAAAGTTTTTCTGTTGCAAGAATCTTACAGAATATTTTTTCTACCAGTAAAACACCGCCTTTTAGGTCCAGCTTTTTTATTTTCGATGCATATGGTGAATATCATAATGCTTTAAGAGGTATTAGTAGTATAAACCAAGGTTTAAATTATAAAACCTATACTACTAATTTAACTCAACCAGAAGGCGAAATATTAAAGATTCCAGTTTGGTTAATGGATATAGATGATATAGCATTATTATTGGGCGCTAGTGATCATGCTCAATTACCTATCATTGAAAAAACTTTAAAACTAGTTACAGTATTAACTAACTTTAATGGTGAAGTAACTAGTTATAAAAATGATATTATTGCACGAGCATTATTAGATATCTTATTAAGTGGTACAGCATCAAGTAAAATTAGAGACCAAATTACGGCTGTTTTAAGTAAATTTAATACAGAAGAATTAAGTTTAAATACTATTATTGTTCAACCAGGTTATAATCGACCTTTAAAACAACTTTTATATGTTGATGATCAAGGAAAGATCCAAGAAATAGAAAGAGTTATTGAATTTTTACAACAATTTATTTTACCAGAATATGAATTAAATTTACCTGATGAGAATTATCAATATAGTTTAAGAGATTTAGAAAATGCAATGGAATTTGCTCTTGTTTCAGAAGGCATTTTAAAAAGTGATAAAGTTTTTGATTACGCTAATATTTTACTTGTACGTCTACATTCATTAGTTAATAGCAATATTAGTACTTTCTTTGATTATCATGAAATTGTTGATAAAAGAACATATATTAATAATTTAAGAACTACTTCGACTGGTCAAAGAGCTCAGATAGTTAATTTTAATATTAACTATGTTGATGATCGTATTGCTAAAGTAATGACTAAAATTATATCTAAAATGTTATTGGATTATGAGGTTTCTTTACCAGAGAGAGCCTCAGAACCAATTCATATAGTAATTGAAGAAGCTCATCGCTATGTTCAAAATGATAATGATAATTTTCTTCTTGGTTATAATATTTTTGAAAGAATTACTAAAGAAGGTCGTAAATATGGACTGTTATTAGGCTTAATTACTCAAAGACCTTCTGAATTAAGTGATACTTGTGTTTCTCAAAGTAGCAACTTCTTAGTCTTTAGAATGTTACATCCTAAAGATTTGACTTATATATCGGAAATGGTTCCTAATATAAGTTCTGAATTAATTCAATTAATCAAGTCTCAACAACCTGGAAGCTGTATGGCTTTTGGTAGTGCGTTTAAAATACCTATCGCTATTAAGTTAGAAAAACCAAATCCAGAACCATTAAGTAATAATGCTAATATTGTTAATTCTTGGTTTAATAATTATTGATATTTTGTTTAAATAATGTTAAAATATATATATGTTATAGGAGGATAAAAATATGGCATTTGATAAAATTAAAAAGATTTTTAGTAATGATTTAAATGATATTGAAATAGATAGGGCAGAAGATGAATATTATGAAACAGAAGATGGTTTCAAGGAAACTTCAATGACAAGAAATAAAATGATGCTACTAGAACCTCGAGCATATTCAGAATCTCAACAAATAGCTGATTACTTAAAAGGTAGAAATGCGGTAGTTGTTAATTTAAAGAGAGTTACTCCAGATCAAGCAAAAAGAATTGTTGATTTTTTAACAGGTACTCTATATGCTATTGGTGGTAATTTACAGAAATTAGGCGGAGGAATATTTTTATGTACTCCTAATAATATTAATGTTGAAGGAAAAATAACTAATGAAAGTGATATGAAATCAACTAAAAAAGTAAAAGATAAAAACGAAGACGAATTTGATTTTTAAAAATGTTTGTTTCTAATTGAGGTGATTTAATGGATAAATTTAATATTGTCCCCAATGGTTATAATCCTTATGAGGTTAATCAATTTGTGGAACAAGTTATTGCTCAAACAGAGGCAATGATAAAAAGAATAAGTGAGCAAAAGACCGAATATAGTAATTTAAAAAAAGAGTTATCATATTATAAAAATATAGAAGACACTTTGAAAAAAGCTATTTATCAAGCTCAAGTTACTAGTGATAATATGAAAAGATTAGCAAGTGATGAGGCTAATCTAATATTAGATGAAGCTAAAAAAAATGCTTCTAGGATTGTAAACGAAGCCTTACTTAGAACTGAAAAACTAGAAATGGATCAGGAAACAATTGAAAGAAATATGCGAATATTTAAAAAACGTTTAAAATCAATTATAGAACAACAACTAGCTGTAGTAGAAGAAATAGAAATATTAGATTTAAAATAAATAATAAGATTGTTTTATATTTGACAAATAATAAAATAATGATATAATTTTATTTAATAAAACAAAAGAAAAAGACGATAATAATTGATACTATAAAGAGAACTGGTGGTGGTGAAAACCAGGATAGTTAAATTATTATAAATCACTTTGGATGTGTTTTTCTGTAAAAGGAAATACCGTATTACTTACGTTATAAGTATTGAGAACCAATTAAGGTGGTACCACGGTTATTTATCGTCCTTTTAGAAGGATGATTTTTTATTGGGAGGAGAAAAAGATGGCTAATAAATTAACTAATTATGATTTTATTAATAATGAAAAAGAAATTCTAAAATATTGGGAGAATGATAATACTTTTAAAAAATTGTTAGAAAAAAACAAAAATGGAAAAAAATATCGTTTTATTGATGGACCTATTACAGCTAATAATAAAATGGGAATTCATCATGCTTGGGGAAGAAGTATGAAGGATTGCTTTTTTAGATATAAAGCTATGAATGGATATACTTCTCATTATCGTAATGGTTTTGATGGTCAAGGTCTTTGGGTAGAGGTAGAAGTAGAAAAAGAATTGGGTTTTAAGACAAAAAAAGATATTGAAAAATTTGGCTTAGATAATTTTACTGAAGCTTGTGTTGCTAGAGTAAAAAAATATGCTGATATAATTAAAGAACAATCAAAACGATTAGGCCAATGGATGGATTGGGATAATTCTTATTACACTTTTACTGATGAAAATATCACTAGTATTTGGTATTTTTTAAAGAAATGTCATGAAAAGGGTATGATAAAGCAAACTTTTAAGCCTATGCCTTGGTGCGCTAGATGTGGAACTAGTTTATCTGAGCATGAGATGACAGGTTCATATCACGATGTAGAACATCAAGCAATATTTTTTAAATTACCAATAATAAAAGAGGAATATAAAGCTTTAGTATGGACTACAACACCATGGACTTTAAGTGCTAACGCTGCCTTAGCAGTTAATCCAGATTTTGATTATGTTGTTGTACAAATGAAAGATGAACCTGATAAATTACTATTATGTAAAAGTGTTTTTAATAAACGCTTTAAGGGTGAAGGAAAGATTTTATCTGAATTTAAAGGAAGAGATTTAAAAGATAAAGAATATGAAACTTGCTTTCCAGAATTTGACAGTCAAATAAATGTTAAACATAAAATTGTTTTATGGGATGAAGTGTCAAGTGAAGATGGTTCAGGAATTGTCCATATAGCACCTGGATGTGGGGCAGAGGATTTTGCTTTAAGTGAAATAGAAGATATAACCAAAATTATTCCAATTGATGAAAATGGTATTATTTTGGATGGTTTTGGATTTTTAACAGGAAAAAAAGCAAAAGAAGTTAATGATGAAGTATTTGAAGAATTAAAACAAAGAAATAAATTATTTTTAGTTCACAAAATTAAACATAGTTATCCTTTTTGTTGGCGATGTAATGAAGATATTTTATTTAGATTAGTTCAAGAATGGGCGATAGATGTTGACATTGTTAGAAACCAATTAATTAATAATGCTGCAACAGTTGAATATAACCCTAAATATCAAGGTAAAAGAATGCAAGATTGGTTGCAAAATATGGGTGATTGGAATATATCTAGAAGAAGATTTTATGGATTGCCACTACCTTTTTATTTATGTGATTGTGGACATTTAGAAATAATTGGTTCAAAAGAAGAATTAAGAAAAAAAGCTATTGATTATAATATAGTTGATAATTTAAAAGAATTACATAGACCTTGGATTGACGAAGTTAAAATTAAATGTCCTAAATGTGAAGCTTCCGTATCAAGAATTCCTCAAGTAGGAGATGTTTGGTTAGATGCTGGAATCGTACCTTTTTCTACTTTAAAATATTTTTCTGATAAAGATTATTGGAAAGAATATTTTCCGGCAGAATATATTATAGAAGGTAGTGAACAAATAAGATTATGGTTTTATTCAATGCTATTTATGAGTACTGTTTTAGAAAACCAAACGCCTTATGAATCAATAGGTACAACAAGTATGGTTGTTAAAGAAGATGGTACTAAGTTTTCTAAATCAGATAAAAATGGTTTAACATTTGATGATGTAGCTGAAAATAGCGGAGCAGATGCTATTCGTTTGACATATTTAGCAATTAAACCAATTAATGATGTTCGTTTTGGTGTTAATATATTAGAAGAAGCTAAAAAGAAATTAATTGCCTACTTTAATATGAGTGTTTTCTTTAATACTTATGCTGAAATCGATAAAATTGATTTCGTTAATTATAAATTAAATATAAAGAAATTAAATATAACTGATAAGTGGTTAATTAAAGTAACTGATAATTTTATTAATGAAGCTACTATAGCTATGGAAAATCATGATACTAAGACAGTGTGTGATTTATTTGATAATTTTGTTGATGAAGTAAGTAATTTTTATATTCGTATTAATCGTCGTCGTTTTTGGAAAGGTGAAAATGATTTAGATAAACAAAACGCCTATTATGTTTTATATAATGCTATTAAATCAAGTTCTCAAATTATGGCCCCAATTATTCCTTTTATAACTGAGTATGTTTGGCAAAATATTGTAAAAGAATACAATTCTTTAGAGCCATCATCAGTTCATTTAAGTAAATGGCCTAATCCAAGCTCTTTGGATATAGAAGAAGATATCATTACTAAAACAAATTATATAAGAACTATTATTACTTTAGGATTACAAATTCGTAATGAAAAACAAATAAAAGTTCGCCAGCCTCTATCTAAAATATATTTAACTTTAAATGATATCAATATAGGTGAATATAAAGATATTATTTTAAGCGAATTAAATATTAAAGACATTATAATTGTTGATAATTTAGATGAATTAAAAGATCAATATGTTACTATTAATTTTAAAGAAGCTGGTGCTATATTAAAAAATGATATTAATAAAGTAAAAGAATTAATTAATAATTTATCAGAAGAGGAATTACAGCAACTCTTAATCGATTTAAAACAATCAGATAAAATTAAAATTCCAGAATATAATAAACTTTTACCAAGAAATATTTTTAATATTAATTTTAAAGAAAGAAATAATATAGCTATAACTTCTGAGAATGATATAGAGATTGCTATTGATATCAACATAACAGAGAAATTAAAAGCAGAAGGAATTTTAAGAGATATTATTCGTCAATGTCAAGTTTTTAGAAAAGAAGCTGGTTTTAAAGTATCAGATCGTATTGTTATTGAATTTGAAACTACTACCAAAGATATTAACGAAATATTAAAAAATAATGAAGATTTATTAAGTAATGAATTATTAGCTAAAGTAACTACAATAATGGATGTTTCATTTCAAGATAAAATAGAAGAAAAAGAATATGAATTAATAGTTAAGATGTCTAAACAAAAATAGACATCTTTTTATATTAATTAAAAAAAGAGTGTTGTTTTTTTAAAAATATGGTATACTAATACTGTAAGATAGGTGAGTTATAATGTCATTAAAGAAAATGATTAAATTATTAATATTAACTTTTATTTTGTTTTTTCCTATAAAAACTTGGGCTTTTACTTTAAACTTAAGTTGTCCGGAAACTATAACTTCCGAATCTATTGATTGTGATTTGATTTTTGTCCCAGATGAAGATACAATAGAAAATATTAAAATGGATTTGGATTTAACTAATATTACTAGTTATCAATTCATTAATATTAATCCAACTGATATAGAAATTGTAAGTATAATTAAAAACATCATAAATTTGGATTTGTTAAATAATATAACTTCTGAAAAAGAAATAGGGCGTTTTAGATTTACAATTGGAGATCCTTCTGAAGATGTAAGTATAATGTTAACTAATATTTTAGGCGATGGGATGATTACTTCTTTAGATGTAAGTAAAAATTATCATATTTCAACAGAACCAGAACCAATAGATCCAATTCCGTCTCCACCTATAAATAATGAGCCAACCAATGTAACTCTAAGTAATCTAACGATTACTGATTATAATTTAAATTTCGACCCGTCAAAAGAAACTTATTATTTAGCCCTAAAGGCGGTGCCCACAACGCTTAATTTTGTGTATACTCAAGCTAGCAGCTCTGCAACTGTAACTGTTTTACTAGATGATAGTTCTATAACAGGTAATAGTGTAAATATTACACAAGCAGGAGTATTAAAATTTAAAGTAACTAATGGAAATAATGAAAAAATATATACAGTTAATATTAGTATTAATGATTTAAATAATCCTTATACAGGAATAAGTGTTGGAGGATATGTCATTATAATTACTATTTTAATTATTCTAGGAACTTATTTAATAATTGATAAAAAAACATATGGGAGATAAGATATCTCCTTTTTTTTATCATTAATTATTTTTTTTAATATAATACAATGGTGGTAAAATGAAAAAACTTCATCAATTGTATAACGTTAAAAAAGATATAGATATTAGAGATATTAAAACCAATTCTAAATTAGTAACACCAGGAGATCTATTTGTTTGTATAATGGGTGTAACTGTTGATCGTCATGATTTTATTGAAGAAGCTATAAAAAGAGGGGCTAAAGCTATAGTTGTTAACCGTGATGTTAATTATGATATTCCTACTATTAAGGTTTCCAATCCTAATGATGAATTAAATAAACTACTTATTAAATTTTATGATGACCCTTTTAAAGATTTAATTTTGATAGGTATTACCGGCACAGATGGAAAAACGACTTTAGCAACAATTATTCAATTATTAATAGGTAAAGATAAATGCATGTATATAGGTACAAATGGAGTTAGTTATAATGATGTTACTTTAGATACTTTAAATACTACACCAGCAATAGAAGAAATATATAAATATGCTTATATAGCTAGAAAAGCTAAATTAAAATATATAGTAATAGAAGCATCAAGCGAAGCCTTTTTTCATAATAGATTAAAAGATCTGTTATTTGATGTAAGTATTTTAACTAATATTACAAGAGATCACTTAAATGTTCATAAAACTATTAAAAACTATCTAAAATGTAAAAGCTTGTTATTTAAACAAACTAAAAATAGTGGTTTTTCTATTTTAAATAAGAAAGATAAATATTTTCACTATTTAAAAAAAATATGTCCAGGAAAAGTATACACTTATGGTAGTAAACACACACATATAAAATTAATAAATTATCAAAATACTAATAAAGGTACTTTAATTAAATTTCAACTTAATAAAAGAACCTATCTGATTAATAGCCCTTTAATTGGTTGTTTCAATGTTGATAATTTATTAGCAAGTATTCTTTTATGTGATATTTTAAAAACTGATATAAATAGAGTTATTAATAATATTAGTAATATCTATGTTACAGGACGTTTAGAAAATTTGGATTTCGGTCAAAAATATACTGTTATATTAGACTATGCACATACACCAAACGCTTTATTGCAAGTATTAAAACATTTTAAAAAACAAAAAAGAAATAAAATAATAACATTAACTGGTTCAGCAGGAGGTCGAGATAAAGAAAAAAGGTCAATAATGGGGAAAATAGTTTTAAAATATAGTGATTGGGTTATATTTACTATGGATGATCCTAGATATGAAGATCCTGAAAGTATTATTAAACAAATGATTGGTAAAATAAAAAAGAAAAATTATGAAATAATAGTGGATCGTGGTAGAGCAATTAAAAAAAGTCTAACAATAGCTAAAAAGGATGATATAGTTTTAATTTTAGGTAAGGGAAGAGATAATTATATGATGATTAAAGATTTTAAAATACCTTATTGTGATTATGATATTATAAAAGATTATTTTGATGATAAAAAATAATTTTTTTTATGAAAAGTTTAGGGGAACACTCAAATAATTGTAATAATATTATTGAGGAGGTGTGAAAGAAGATTAAGAAATATATATGTATAAAGCAAGATGGCTTAAAAGATTGTGGAGTTAGTTCATTAATGACTATTATTGAAACATATGGTGGTAGAGTTTCAAAAGAATATTTATTAGAATTAACTAAAACAACTAAAAACGGTGTTAATGCATATAGTCTTTTGGAAGCAGCTAAAAAGATTGGTTTTAATACTAAAGGTCTAAAAGGAGATTTTAGAAAACTAGATAATAGTATGCTTCCTTGTATAGCTCATGTTATTATAAATAAAAGTTATCAACATTTTATAGTTATTCATCACATAAACCATAATAAAAAAATATTAACAATAGCTGATCCGGCTAAAGGAATAGTTAAATATAATTTTCAAGATTTAGATAAAATAGCAACTCAACAATATTTACTATTTAGCCTTCAAAAAAGACTCCCTATACTTGAAAAAAAGAATCCATTGTTAATATTATTATTTAAATTTTTATCAAATAATAAAAAGATATTCTCAACTATTTTTATATTATCTGTTTTATATACATTATTTAATATAGCATCATCACTAGTTTTTAAATTTATGATTGATGAGGGATTAATTAGAACAAAGACATATTTAATTAATATATTTATAATTAGTAGTTTTATTTTGATATTTAAGTCATTTATAGATTTATTTAGAAACAAATTACTAAATAAAATTAATCATCAATTAGACCAAACTTTAATTAATCATATATATAGTCATCTGATTTCCCTTCCTTATTTATATTATAAAAATAAAACAACGGGAGAAGTTCTATCTCGTATTAATGATTTAAGTAATATAAAAGAACTAATAAGCAATCTTTTCCTTACCTTATTTGTCGATTCATTACTAATAATCATTGTGTTTGTTTTCTTATATTTAATTAGCCCTTTATTAACTTTTATAACTATAATAATAATGTTAATATACATTGTTATTATTGCTATTTATTATCGTTTTCTAGATAAGTATATACATTTAAATTATGAATATAGTGCCCAAATTAATAGTTATTTAGTAGAGACTTTAAGTGGATATGAAACTATTAAAGGGACAAACTTAGAATCTTTTGTTATAAATAAATTTAAAAATATTTATAAACAATTTTCAGATAATAGTTATAAAT
>JAAZHK010000079.1 GCA_012510745.1 Mycoplasmatota bacterium | reverse complement strand
TTTTTTATTTGTTTCATTTGAACAAGAAAATCTTCTAAATCGAATTTACCCGATTTCAAACGTTTAGCAGCACTTAATGTTTCTTTTTCATCAATTATTTCGGAAGCTTTTTCTACAAGAGAAATAACATCTCCCATTCCTATAATACGACTGGCCATTCGTTCAGGATTAAACAATTCAAGTCCATCTAATTTTTCACTTATTCCAACAAATTTTATCGGTACATTAGTCAGTTGTCTAGCAGAAAGTGCGACACCTCCTTTTGTGTCACCATCTAATTTTGTTAAAACTACACCTGTTAATGGTAATTTCTCATTAAATCCATTAATAACGTTTATAGCATCTTGACCTATCATAGCATCAATTACTAATAGAATTTCTTGAGGATTAACCTTTTCTTTTATTTCTCTTAATTCTTGCATTAATTCATCCTCAATATGAAGACGACCTGCTGTATCTATTAAAACATAATCATAATTATTTTCTTGAGCATATTTAATAGCGTTATTAGCAATTATAGCAACATCTTTTGAATTTTCACTATAAACATCGATATTTAGTTCACGACCTAATTGTTGCAATTGTTGAATCGCAGCTGGTCGATAAATATCAGCAGCTAACATTAATGGTCTTTTATGATACTTTTTTCTTATGAAATTTGCTAATTTAGCAATAGTTGTTGTTTTACCGCTCCCTTGTAACCCCACTAACATAAGAACAGCTGGCTGACCTTTTAAATTTAAAGCTTTAGTTTCTTTTCCTAATAAATTTACTAACTCATCTTTAACAATTTTAACAAATAAATCTCCAGGTTTTATACTTCTTTGAACTTCTTCACCTAATGCTTGTTCCTTTACTTTATTAGTAAATTCTTTAACAACTTGATAATTAACATCTGCTTCTAATAATGCTAAACGAACTTCTCTTAGCATTTCAGCAATATTATTTTCAGTTATTTTACCGTAACCTTTAATTTTGTGAATAGCATTTTGTAAATTTTCTGATAATGTTTCAAACATAATTTTCTCCTATAATAAATTTTTTAATTGTTTTTTAAGATCAAGATCTTTTTCTTTTTCTATAATTTGAATAAGTTTTAAAGATTTTTCATATAATCTTAAATTTTTTTCATATTTATATAACTTTTCTTCAATTCCTTTTAGTAATTTATGAATAGCATTTCTACTTACATCATTATTCTCTGCTATTTCTGCTAAAGATAAATTCTTAAAATAATATTCTTCATATATTTTACATTGTTTTTCATTAAATAATAAATGATAAAAATCATATAAATTATTTAGATGTATCATTTTATCCACAATATTACCTCATTTCTTTAAACAAACCATATATATATTTTTCAATATCAAAAATTTGTAAATCAGTTATTTTTTCTCCTAAACCCACATATTTAACAGGTATTCCTACTTCCTCCCTAATTGCTAAAATAATTCCTCCCTTAGCTGTTCCGTCCAATTTGGTTAAAACAATTCCAGTTACTGAAGTTATTTCTTTAAAGTTTTTAGCTTGACTAATTCCATTTTGACCTGTTGTTGCATCCAATACTAATAAAGTTTCATGAGGAGCATCAGGGATAATTGTTTTAATTACTTTATTAATTTTTGCTAATTCATTCATTAAATTAATTTTATTTTGTAATCGTCCTGCTGTATCTATTAAAACAAGATCGAAATTTTCTTTGCGTGATTTTATTAATCCATCATAAATTACACTTGCCGGATCACTATTTTTATTTTCATTAACACCGTCAAAATAAAAAACTCCCGCTTTTTTACTCCACTCCTCAAGTTGTTCCCTGGCACCTGCTCTAAATGTATCGCCTGCTATTAAAAGAACTTTTTTTCCTAATTCCTTTTGTTGTGAGGCTAATTTGCCTATAGTAGTAGTTTTTCCCACTCCATTAACTCCTATAAATAAAACAACGGTTGGGTTAGTTGAACTATAATTTATTTTATTTGTTAAAACACTATTATCAACATACATAATAAAAAGTTCATCAACAATAATTTCATTTATGTTGTCTAAATTAGTTATGTTTTCTTCTTTAATTCTTTTCTTTAATTGATCTACAAAAGATATCACCACTTTTATACCAATATCTGCACCAATTAAAACCTCTTCTAAATCTTCAAAATAATCATCTGTTATTTTATTATGTTTTTTAGTCAACCCAACCAATTTATTAACAAAAGTATCTCTTGTTTTTGATAAGGCTTCATTGTATAAATCATTTTTAGTATTTTTTTTAAATTTTTCTCTTAAGTTATTTAACAAACTCATTTACATCACCTGTTTATATTTTACATTAAAAACTAATAAATTACTATCACTTAGTTGAATCAGTAAATAAAAAACTGTAACATTACAATTATTTGGTTCAATAAACTTGTTGTAACTAGACAAAAACATAATTATAATGTATACTTAGTAAGTTGATTCTTATAATAAATTAACTTAGAAAGGAGAAATTATGAAATTATTAGAACCAAATGAAACGAAAATAATCGTTTTAGGTGGTTTAGGTAGTATCGGTAAAAACATGTGTTGTGTAATGCATGAAGACCAAATTATTATTATTGATGCAGGAGCCTCTTTTGCAGAAGAAAATCTTCTTGGTGTTGATTATGTGCTTCCTGATTATACATTCCTAAAACAAAATGAAAAGAAAATAAAAGCATTGATTATAACTCATGGGCATGAAGATCACATTGGAGCAATTCCTTTTTTAATAAAAAGTATTCATATCCCTGCTATATATGCTCCTAATCAAGCTAAAGCTTTAATTAGTATGAAATTAAGCCAAAATAATATTAGATATAATAATCTAAATGTCTATACTGATCAAACTAAACTAAAATTTAAAAACATGGAGATAGATTTTTTTAGAACAACTCACTCTATTCCCGATTCCCACGGAGTTGTTATACGAACTTCTAACGGTACTATTGTATCAACAGGAGACTTTAAATTTGATATGACCCCTATAGGGCCTATGGCTGATTTACATAAAATGGCTGATATAGGAAAAAAGGGGGTTGACTTATTAATTAGTGATAGTACTAACGCTTTAGATGAAGGACTTTCTAAATCAGAATCTATTATTGACATTGGTTTGTCAAAAATATTCGAAACATATCCTAATAATCGTGTTATTATTGCAACTTTTGCATCTAATATATATCGTTTAAAACATATAGTTGAAATATGTAAAGAAAATAATCGTAAAATATGCATATTTGGACGCAGCATGGAAAACAATATTGAAATTGCTATTAATGAAGGTTATATTAATCATAGAGATATTTTTATATCTCCTGAAGTAGCTAATACTTTAAAACCTGGTGAAATAACATTTCTTTGTACAGGTTCTCAAGGAGAGCCTCTAGCGGCACTATCTAAATTAGCTAATGGAACACACCGACAAATTAGTTTATCACCTTATGATGTAGTTGTCTTTTCATCATCACCTATCCCCGGTAATGCCATAAGCATTTCTAAAACCATTAATAAATTATATTTAAAGGGAGTAAAAGTCTTTACTAACAATGATTTATCTGTTCATTCTTCTGGGCACGGGAATCAAGAAGAATTAAAGTTAATGATTAGGTTAATGAAACCAAAATACTTTATGCCTTTTCATGGTGATTATAGAATGCTAAAAAAACATGCTCAATTAGCTATTGAGTGCGATATTCCTAACAAAAATGTATTTATATTAAATAATGGTGATATCTTAAGCATGAAAAAAAATAAAATAAAAAAAACCGATAGTTTAATAGTTAATGATATTTATGTTGAAGGGAATAGAATTGGTGAAGTTTCTGGTGCTGTTATTCGAGATCGAAAGATTATGAATAGCGATGGTATTTTAATCATTATTGCCAATATTGATATTAAAAATCATAAATTACTTGGCCATGTTAATATTGTTACTAGAGGTTTTATTATGGTTAATGAAAATGAAGAATTTATTAAAATTCTAGAAGAAGAAATTAAAACAAGTATTATTAATAAGTTAAATGAACAAAATATTAATTTTAATGACATTAAAGCAACTGTTATTAATACATTAAGACCTATTATTCTTGATAAAACAGGTAGAAAGCCTATTATCGTACCAATAATGTTAGATATCAAAAAAGATTCAATGTAATGCAATTATTGAGTCTTTTTTATTTGAAATTATTATACAAAAAAAAGAAGCTTTTATTTAGCTTCCTCTTGTGCTCTTGTTTCTCTAATAACTGTAACTTTTATAGTACCTGGATATTGCATAGTCGATTCTATTTTTTCTTTTATATCACGAGCTATTTTATGACTAGTTAAATCATCTATTTCTTCTGGTTTAACAATTACACGAAGTTCTCTTCCAGCTTGTACAGCAAATGTTTTTTCAATACCTTTTACTTCATTTCCAATAGCTTCTAACTGTTCTAAACGTTTGATATAATTCTCTAACGAATCATTTCTTGCACCTGGCCTAGAAGCCGATAAAGCATCTGCTATTGCTACCAATACCGAAATAACACTTGTTTCAGGTTCGTCACCGTGATGTGAGGCAATTGCATTAATAACAGTTTTATTTTCATTGTATTTCTTAGCTATGTTTTTGCCAATTTCCACATGACTACCTTCGATTTCATGATCAATAGCTTTACCAATATCGTGTAACAAACCTGCCCTTTTGGCCAAACCAATATTTTCTCCTAATTCTGCTGCCATAATACCTGCTAAATGTGCTACTTCAATACTGTGTTGTAATGCATTTTGTCCGTAACTGGTCCTAAAATGTAATTTACCTATTAATTCTATTATTTCAGGTTCCACCTTAATAATACCAAGTTCAAATAAAGCATTATTGCCATATTCAATAATTTTCATTTTCATTTCTTTACTAGTTTTGTCATATAGTTCTTCAATTCTTGTAGGATGAATTCTACCATCTTTTATTAAAGTTTCTAACGTAACTCTTGCGATTTCTCTTCTTAAAGGATCAAAGCTCGACAATACTACTGCTTCTGGTGTATCATCAATTATTAAATCAACCCCAGTTATAGCCTCAATAGTACGGATATTTCTACCTTCTCGTCCTATAATTCTGCCTTTCATTTCATCGCTAGGTAAATTAACAACTGTTACTGTTTGCTCATTTGATAAATCAGCTGCAAATCTTTGCATTGATAAAACAATTAATTCCTTAGCTTTTTTATCAGCATCAATTTTAGCTTCATTTTCTCGTTCTTTAATATAAGCTGCTATTTCCTTAGACATGTTTTCTTCTACTCTAGTCATTACCATTTCTTTAGCTTTTTCTTTACTAAATCCTGATATATCCTGTAATAATTTTAATTCTTTTTGTTTAAGTTCTTCCACTTTTGTTTGCTCATCTTGGATTTCTTTTTGTTTTTGAGTTAATCTTTCTTCACGTTCATCTAAAGTAATTTCTCTTTTTTGAAATAACTCCTCTCTTTTATCCATATTATTCTCTCTTTGAACAATACGGTCTTCAGTTGATTTTAATTCTGTCTTTTTTTCTTTATTTTCTTTTTCTGTTTCTAATTTTAACCTATGCACTTCTTCTTTAGCTTCTAAAATATAATCTCTTTTTACTTTATCAGCTTCTTTACGGGCTTTTTCAATTATTGTTTCAGCCCTTGTATTAGCATTTCTTTCCTTAAAATAATTCATAAAAACGCTAATTATGAAACCTGTAATTAATCCAATTATGACTAACAAAATGGGGAATAAATAATTTATCACGCTTCCTCCATTTCTATATATGTTAAATTTTATTATCAAATAACATCTAATACTATTTTAATATTTTATAGGTCCTCATGTCAAGGAAAAAGACTACCTTAAGTAATCTTTTTATTTTACAGCTTTGCTATTTCTCGATCAATTTCTTTATTTGTTAAGGGTTTATTTGATTTTTGATTTTTCTTTTTTATAACATAATAAATTATAGTCATTGCTATTCCGATTAAAAAAATAACAACACCATAGATAAAAGCTTGATTTAATATTATCTTACCCAATATCTCTACTATATATTGAAAATCTTTAAACATTACAGCTATATGATGAATCACACTTTTCATCATCCCAACAATAATATAAAAACCACCAACTAATATCATAGGTATACCACACCATCCTAATGGACTATATAGTTTAAATCTAATCAAAGCAATTAGAAAAAATATAATTATCAAAGAGAATAATAAACTTCCTTTAATTGAATTTATTTTAGAATTATCTAATTTAAATGATAACCTTTGATTATTCTTTTCTTCTGTTTTATTAACAATATCTTTTCCAATTTGATTGATTTTATCTGTTGTTTCTTGTATCTGATACTCAGTTAAATTTATTTGTTTATCAATAGGTAAGAGATTATTTATTTTAGTTATATTAACAATTATCTTTTCTTTTGTATAAACAGGTAGTTCTTTTCCATATAAATAGAAATCTGATAAATCACCAACATAATCAGCTAACATTTCACTTATTTCTTTGTTAGTAATTATTTCTGCAGCAGTTTCTTTTGGAATACCCAATTCTGTAGTGTAATTTGTAATATAATCAGATATTGTAATTTGATTACTATTAGTTTCTTTTTTTTCTAAATCAATATTTTTTATAATCGTAGTGATATTCTTTTTAGATAACGAATTACCAATTAATAATAAGGCAATTAATAAAGTTAATATTAATAAAAAGACTATTGATAAAATAGTAGACATAATTTTACTAATAATAGTTAAAAATTCTTTCATTATTTTACCCCCTCTTGAAACCTTTTTTTACATGTTTTTAATAATAAAAGAGCTTCCTCCTTAGAACGATAATCCTTAACTTCTACCTTAATATTCTGTAAAGTCTTATAGTTTTGAAAAAAGTTTTTAATTTCTTCTAAAGTAAAAGGCGATAAATCACTAAGTTCATTAATTTGATTATACCGTGGATCAACATCAACAACTGATATTAATTTATAATCTTCAAAGCCTCTATCAATAACAGCTAAATAACCTAATATTCTTACAGGTACGACACAGCCAGGAAAAGTCGGTTCTGAACTTATTACTAAAATATCTAACGGATCTCCATCAAGAGCCAAAGTGTTTTCAATAAAACCATATTCTGCAGGATAATTCATAGCAGAATATAAAACTCTATCAAGTTTTATGCGATTGTTTTCAATATCAATTTCAAATTTATTTTTTGTTTTTAAAGGTATTTCTATAATAGCTTCTACTTTATTATTCATAATTCCTCCATTTTTATTATAGCATAATTTTAATAAAATATTATCTTATTAAAAAATAAAAACTCTAATGGTTTTTATTTTTTTTCATTATTTTCGTTTTACTAATTTTTTTTAATTGGTTTTCCATTTCCATCTTTTTTTCTATTCCAAAATTAATAGTTAAATCTTCTTTAGAAGCTGTCAAAACTTTTAGACTAACAAAATCTCCTATACATATTGTTTGATGTGTTTTTTTACCAACCATTCTAATATTTTTACTATCATATACAAAGAAATCACCAATAATATCTTCAAAATCAATTTTGCCAGTTATGCCTTCTTTAGTTCTAGCCATCAATCCATATTGAGTAATTCTACTAATATTTCCTAAAAAATATTCTCCAATATGATTAGACATATATTCAGCCATCTTATACATTTCAGCTTCTGTTTCTGCTGCTTGTGATTCCCTTTCTTTATATGAGGCATGATTACAAAGCTCTTTTAAAGAATCAGTTAAATATTTTAATTCTTTATTATTCATTTGTAAATGACGATATTTCTTTACTAAATTATGAACTGCTAAATCTGGCAGCCTTCTAATTGGCGAAGTAAAATGAGTATAAAAATCTAATGCTAATCCAAAGTGACCTTTTGATTCAGGTTCATATCGAGCTTTTTTCATACTTCGTAAAATCATATCTGATAAAATAGGAAATTGTGTAGTGTCAGATAATTGTTCCAATAGTCCTTGAATATATTTAGGAGTTAAAGTGTCATTCTTTTTTAATTTAAATCCTAATTGAGAAATAAACTCAATAAGTTCTGATATTTTTATAGGATCTGGTTTTTCATGAATACGATATATAAAAGGCAAGTCCATCCAATAAACATAATTAGCAACACTTTCATTAGCTGCTAACATAAAATTTTCAATTAACATTTCAGCCTTATCGTGTAATCTTGATTCAAAATTAATTGGATTACCGTCATTATCTACATTTATCTTTATTTCTGAACTATTAAAATTAATAAAGCCTCTTTGTTTTTTTAAATTACTAAGAAATGATGATAATTTGTCCATCATTCTTAAATCATTAATATAAGGTTCATAACCTTCAGGAATATTTTTATTATATAAGATTTCATTGACTTCACTATAAGTCATTTTTTTCTTAGAATTAATGATACTATTAAAAATATCATAATTTACTATTTTACCGCTGTTATCTATTTCCATTTCACAGCTTAAAGTTAAACGATCTTCACCGGGGTTTAAAGAACAAATTCCATTAGATAATTGATGAGGCAACATAGGAATAACAGAATTAATTAAATAAACACTAGTACCACGACTATATGCTGCTTCATATAAAGCTGACCCTTCTTTTACATAATGCGATACATCAGCTATATGAACCCCTAATTTATAATTACCATTAGTTAATTTAGTAATAGAAATAGCATCATCAATATCTTTAGTATCTTCACCATCAATAGTAAAAATGTTTTCATCTCTTAAATCAACACGCCCAATTTTTTCTTCTTCTAATACATAATGAGGAATATCTTTTAATTCGTTTAACACCGCTTCTGAAAAATCAATTTCAATATTATGTGAATACGCGATTGTTTTAATATCGATATCCGGATCATCTCGATGACCAATGATTTTAACAAAATCAGATTTATAATCGTGTTTTTCAGAATTATAAAACAAATTTATCAAAACACGATCGCCTTCTACAAGTTTTAATAGTTTTGTCTTATTAATATCTAAATTACATGGCTTAGTTCCATCACAAGGTACTAAAATATTTTTGCCACCAACATTACGATATTCACATACAATGTTTATATCTTTTCGATCAACGATTTTTTTAACTGTGCCTGTAATTCGATTAAAGTCATCATACGTAGTATTAGTTATTATAACTGTATCATCTGTGATGGAATTATTCAGATGCTCTGAAGGAATATATATTCTATATCCATCAATCGTATCTACAAAACCATTTCCTTTTTTTGATATATACATACGCCCTTGAACTAAATCAGCATTTTGAGGAAATAAAGAATAACGGTTATCTTCATCGCAATATAAAAAACCCTGTAATTCTAATTTTCTAATAGCTGCATTTAATAAATCGCTATCTTTTTCTCCTACAATTTTCAAAGCTTTTTTTAAGTTATTAAAACTATATTTCTTATTTGTTTCGTTAAAGAAAATTTTAATATTTTCTTCTAATACTGCCAACAAAACCACCCACCTAATATAATTTTACTATTGTATTTTTAATAAGTAAAGTAACTTAACATTATTTAACACAAAAAGAGCTTTCGCTCTTTAAATTATTAATAATTAGTTGCTCTTAATTCCATAAAGCTTTCTGGATGATCACAAACCGGACATACTTCTAAAGCATCTTTGCCAGTATAAATATGACCACAATTACGACAAATCCATACTACTTCATTGTCTTTATGAAAAACTTCATTATTTTCAATATTAGTAATTAATTTTCCATATCTTTCTTCATGAGTTTTTTCTATTTCAGCAACTCCATTAAATAAAGTTGCAATTTCATCAAATCCTTCTTCTTTTGCAATTTCAGCAAACCCTTTATACATGTCGGCCCATTCATAACGTTCACCATCAGCTGCATCTTTTAAATTAGTCATTGTATCAGGAACTGAGCCACCATGTAATATTTTAAACCATAATTTAGCATGTTCCTTTTCATTGTTTGCTGTCTCTTCAAAAATACTAGCTATTTGTTCATAACCATCTTTACGTGCTTTAGAAGCATAATAATTATATTTGTTTCTAGCTTCGCTTTCTCCAGAAAAAGCTGTGAATAAATTCTTTTCTGTTTTACTTCCTCTTAGTTCCATAACTCCTCCTATTTCTGTATATAAATTAATTATATCACAATAAAAGCAATATTTCTATTACTTTTATGTGTTTAAATCTAATTTTATTTATTATTATTTTTACCCAATAATATTGTTTTTCTATAATTTAATTTTAATGTTTTCTTTTTCTTCTGATGATATAGCAAACATATTCATTTCTTTGTTTTTCAAAAAACGAACTAATAAATTATTTGGGAAAATATTTATTATATTATTATAATTCATTACTGCATCATTATATTTGATTCTTGAAGAAGCAATCTCATTTTCTATTGAAGATAACTGTTTTGATAAATCAAGATAATTACTGTTTGCTTTTAATTCAGGATAATTTTCTTGTAAAAACAATATCTTAGTAACACTTTTGCCCAGTTCATTATTTAATGAAATTTTATCATTAATATTCATTTCACTATAATTATTATTTTTTCTTAATTTAGTTATATTAGTTAAAATTTTAGATTCATAAGCTGAATATCCTTTTACACTTTCTAATATATTAGGAATTAAATCCCACCTCTTCTTTAAATAAACGTCAATATTAGCAAAACTATTATTTACTTTAGTAATGCTTTTTACAATTCGGTTATAGATTACAACAATATTAATAAGCGGAATTAAAATAATTAAACTACCAATGATTATTTTAACAACACTAAAGAATTTACCCCAATCAAATTCTTTAGTAGCAAAAACAGGAAAAGATGGAGAGGGGTTTTTAATATCTTCAATCCTTTTTTCTATACTTTCTTTTATTATTAATAAATTCTTAATATTTTCATCTTTAGCAAAAAAGGAATTTTCCATATCCAAAGTTCTAATATTAGTTTCTATATTTAATCGTTCTTTAAAACATTTATCATTTTTTCGCTTCGTTTCATAATAAACATCTCCATTTGGATTTTTAAAGAATGCGGTGGTGTTTTCTTAGTTATATTTATCACACTCAATTATTTTATCAGTTAATGAAGCCTCTAATTCTTCTTTCTTAAAATTAATATTTTCTTTTGATTTTGCCAACTCTTTTTCTAAATCTTCCAGTTCTTTGCTAGGTTCTACTACTTTATCGTTTAAGCCACTATTATTATCTTTTAAAGAATTTAAATCTTGTATTCCTTTATCTATTAACAAAAATCCTGTAATAATAATCCCTAAAAACATCATTATAATTATAATATTTATTACAATATTTAATAGCTTTTTTGATTTTACCATCTTTATTCTCCTTCTTTAATAATTGTACATTATTTTTTAAAAAAATGATATAATTTTATATTACTTTAGACCTATAAATAACTAAAGTAATTAAACTATTTTATTTTAGTATGAATCAAATGATATTAATAATTTTATATGTATTTTACATTTTATTTCAGTAAACAGTCTTTTTTAGAAAATTTAAGTAGCCAAACTTTTAATTTTTTATAATCAATCGGCATTGTTCTATTATATAAGAATAAATGATCTATATCGTAATAGATTATTACTAAATGTTTATTATTTATAGTAACTATGTGGTTCTAAAAAAGATATATTTGTTTTTTAACATTTATAATCTTTCCTTCTCTTACTTCACACTTAGAATAATTATAACTACATATTAATTTTATTCTATTCTCCAAACTTTTATTTCTTGTAATTGTTTTGCTAAAACATTCCATTTTTTCTTCCTTTTTCAGTGCAAACAAAAAACAGCTTCCTTCAGTAAGTGTTGTTGTATCTTTATTATACAACCCACATTCCAACTTTTGGAAGCTATTTCATTTTATTCTGGCAGGGGCAGCAAGAGTTGAACTCGCACAAACAGTTTTGGAGACTGTCATTCTACCATTAAATTATGCCCCTATTCCATATAACTAATTTAACATATTATAAATTTTTTTTCAACATATTTCAAGAAAGTTCTAATATACTACAATAGGTGATTCAAGTGAGTTTAATAACATACACTCCTAAAGAACTTGATTTATTAGCACGTCTTATGCGCGCAGAAGCCATAGGAGAAGGCGCGTTAGGAATGCTCATGGTTGGTAATGTTGTTGTAAATCGCATTCTTGCTAATTGCTTAACTTTTAAAGATATCAACACAGTTACTGAAGCTATTTTTCAAAGTCCCGGGGGATTTGTTGGTACAACCAGTCCTCTTTTTTTAAATAGTGCCACAACTTACGAAAAATCCTTAGCTGAAAAAGTTTTAAATGGACAATATTTTTATCCCGCTACTCATGCTTTGTGGTTTTATGCTCCTACTGAAGGTACAGCATGTGTTAACTTTTGGTATGAACAAGAGTTGGTTGGGCGTTATAAAAATCATTGTTTTTATCGTCCCATAGCTGGTGCTTGTGAAGAATTATATTAAAAAGAGCAAGTTCTTTTTTATGGAATTAAAAGCACTTGCCCTATTGACAAATTATTTGTTGTTAAATTATTTAACTTTTTTATTTTATCTACGTTAGATTCAAATTTATTAGCAAGTGAATATAGTGTATCTCCCGATTTGACATAATAAGTTATATAATTTTCTAAGGAAGGAATTGTTAATTGTTGCCCTATTAATAATAAACTCGAATCTAAATTATTCATAGATTTTAATTCATCTACAGAGATTCCATATCTTTTAGCTATACTATATAGACTATCTCCTGATTTTACTATATAAATAATGTTTTGAGGAATTTCTTCTTCAATTATCTCTTCTTCTATTTCATCTTCTTTTGGAATAGAAGGCTTACCTATATTAGGTATAATTAATTTTTGACCTACTGATAGAAGATTTGTAGATAGACTATTAGCAGTTTTTAATTGATCTACTGTAACATTAAATTCATTAGCTATTTTCCATAAACTATCTCCTGGCTGAACTATATAAGTTGATTCTATGACCTCCTTAGCTGGTAGTGAGGGTATTAATAGTTGTTGATTAATAGTTAAAGTAGTAGTGTCTAATTGATTAAGCTTAACAATTTCATCAATAGGAATTTTATATTGTGTTGATATCTTCCATAGGCTATCGCCCGGTTGAACAGTATAAACAATATAATCCCCTGGCAAAGATGGTTCTGGAATAGTTGTTGGTATTAATAATTGCTGATTAACACTAATAGTATTTGTTGTTAATCCATTAGCAGTTTTTAAGTCTTCAACTGTAATTCCAAATTCATTAGCTATTTTCCATAAACTATCTCCTGATTGAACAGTATAAGTATTATCTTCAAAACCTATTGGCGGAATATAAGGTACTTGTTTATAGTTTGCGATAGCTTTTACTACTCCCTCAACATAATCTAATCCTTTATTTCTTAAACGACCCACATCATTTTGATTATCTATAAAACCATATTCTACAATGATCGATTGCAAAGGTTCAGTATCCCTAATTATATAATGATAATCTTGTGAAGGATTACTTGGGAGTCTTCTTTGATAATAATTTCTAATTACTTGACCTTTTTTAGCTATTTCATCTAAAACCATAGCTGATAAGGCACTACTATTTCGTAAAGCATAAACAACTTCAGCGCCTTCCCCACCACTAGCATTTAAGTGATTGGAAATTAGTATGACATTAGGATTACGTCCAAAAGCCGACATTACACGATTAATTCTTTCTTCTCTTGTTAGTGTTTCATCAGTTGTTTTAGTTATAACTACAGGAATTCCTAATTCCTTAAAACGCTCATACATATATAAAGATGCCTTTAAATTAAAATCCTTTTCTTTTAAACCACTAGCAACTGCCCCTGGATCATTGCCGCCATGACCAGCGTCTACTACAACTCCTATTATTTCAGTTTCATTCATCTTTTCACTCCTTTATTATATTTATATGCCTAGAAATAAAATAGGTTAAATAAAAAGATTAGTGAGAATATTTTTTACCTACAATTATAAATGATAGATATAATTTAATAAATAAGTCTATAACATTGTTTTTAATTTCTATAATAAAAAAAGAAAAAATTATTAGAATTTTTTCTTTTTAATAAACGTTTAATTAATTATTATTCACCTTTAGTTAAAATTACTTTTACTGTTTTAGTTTTGCCTGACCTAATATATGTAATTTCTATACTGTCTCCCGGAGAATATTTATATAATTCATATCTTAAAGTAGCCGTATCTTTTATCTTTTCTCCCGCAATTTTAATTATAATATCATTTTTTTTCAACCCTACCTTATGTGCTGGACTATTATCAACAACATCTACTACTATTACTCCCACAATATTATCACTATTAGATTCCAAGGCATATTTATTAAAAACAAAATCTGGCGAATTAGCATTAATCATATTTACACCTAATAAAGGTCTTTCAATCTTTTTTCCATTTTCCAAATTATCAATATGAGCTAATGCAAATTCAATAGGAATAGCAAAACCCATTCCTTCAATTGAAGTATCAGAAAACTTCAAAGAGTTTATACCGATTACTTCACCAGCAACATTCAATAGAGGTCCTCCACTATTTCCGGGATTGATTGCTGCGTCTGTTTGTAATACTTTCATAACCCAATCTTCACTGGAACTTAAAACTCTAACACTTACCATACGATCTTTACCAGACAAAATACCTCTTGTTACAGTACCGCGATATTCATATCCAACTGGGCTCCCAACAGTAAAAACTGTTTCACCTAGTTCAACATTGTTACTATTACCCATTTCTGCAACCTGTAATACATATTTACTATCAATTGTTAAAACAGCTAAATCTAAATATTCATCACTGCCAACATAATTAGCTTCAACTTCTTTATCATCGGCCAAAATAATTTTAATTTTATTACCATCAGAAATAACGTGATGATTAGTTAATATATAACCTGTTTTATCATCCTTTTTATAAATAAATCCCGTACCTGTGGCAATTATATTATCACCTTGATAATTTTCTATTAAAACTACAGCGTTATATATCTTTTTAATACCACTAGTTATACCGCTTTCTTCCATTATAATTGTTTCTTTATTATATGAAGGCTTTTCTGTTTGATTATCAAAAATATAATAGGTACCAAATATGCTTGTAAATAAAGTAATTATTGTTATTACAAAATACAAATTTCTTTTTTTCATATATTATCCCTCTTTTTTATATTATTTATTTCCTTCCAATTACTAGGAAAGCCCATTTTATCTAATATCTTATCAATCTTTATAGATTTTAAATTATATTCAAGCTCATCAATACAGCGTCTTATTTCTACTATTAAGTCATTGTATTCATCTTCTTTTAGTAATTGTCTAATAATAATTAATAAAGAAAACAAATCATTTTTACCATATATATATTCTCCATCTGTTTTAGGTATACCTAAAGTAACATGATATATTGTATCTGATATCGTTCTTTGGGTTTTAATTTCATATAAGATATCTTCATGAGCACAAATATTTCGATAATTAGCTAAAATAGGTAAATACTCTTCTAGTTGATTGCTATCAATGTTATATATACTAGCAATACCTAATTTGTCATCATTTTTTAGTATAGAATACATTTCAGAAACTATTCCAAAAGATAATACTTTTACTAAAATCCATAAAGGTATATAACCATAATTATTTAAATAATGCATAGTCGCTGTATGTTGTTTAACATTAACTCGAACTTGTCTTTTCATTTTATTCAATAAATCATTAACTTGTCTACTACGAGATTGATCACTGGTAAAGTTTCGAGCATTTAAATATTCTTTTTCTTTATAACCATATTTCATAGATAATTGATACGCAAAGATTGATTTTAAATTATTCTCAATAATTAAAATGTTTTTAAATAAAATATTTCTTATTCTGCGATCAAATAAAAATAAACTATATATTTCTTCAAAAGTAGTACCTCTAATAAATTTTCTATTATAATCACTTGTATAAAAAACATGGCGATAACCATTAAGAAAGAAATAGTTCTCTCTTAATAAAATTTCTTTAGCGTATTCTTTATCATTAATAATCAATCCTTTGTTTTCTAATAAAATTATCTGTTCTTCTAAAGTTTTAAAATTCTTTTTATCCATACTATCACCTTATTATAATTATAACATGATTTTAATTTTTTTATAATGTATGTATAAAAAAAATATTAAATAACATAATGTAATTGGTGATAATATGTTTTATCGATATTTAATATTAAAAGAAGCACAAGAAGAGATATTATTGTTATTTATTTCAAATAGTTTTGAATTCAGTAACGATTTTATTAAGAGAAAAGAAAATAATAATCTTTATAACAGAGTGAAATACTTTATAAAAAATAAAGGTATTATTTTTAATGGTTATAAAGTATATCTTGTTTTAAATGGATTATTAATCGCTTCTTTAAATATTAAAAAAGAAAATTATAAAAAAACCTCTTTAAATGACTTATTAAAGAAACGTTATCATTATTCTGAAATATCTAAAGAATTTATTAATAATAAAGATATAATCGAACTAATAGACAATGGTCATATTTATGTAATACCTAAATAGAAAAATATTTAATAATACTTTTAGTAATCGATTTAGTTATTTCTTTTTGATAGCTGTCTTGTTGTAATAAATAGCGTTCATTTGGGTTTGATAAATATCCGCATTCAAGTAATACTCCGTTTATTTTAGTATTACTGTATAAATAAAGATCTGTTTGTTTAATTGATCTTTTACTATTCAAATCCTCTTTAAATCCTGCTTGAATTACTTGAGCTAATGTTTCATTTTTTTTATTTATTTTATGATAATATACTCCTGCACCACGCCATATTGGATTGTCATACCAATTAATATGAATTGATAAATATATATTTGGTGAAGCTTTTTCCATCATTAAAATGCGGCGATATAAATCTCCTCTTTTTTTTTTAATATCCCAACGACTTGAAAAATCAATATCACTTTCCCTTGTCATATAAACTAACGCTCCTTTAGACATTAATTCATCTCTTAATTTAAAAGATATACTTAAATTTAGATCTTTTTCTAACAAACCGCCATAAGAAGTACCTGGATCTCTTCCTCCATGCCCAGGATCAATATATATAACTTTCCCTAATAAAGGCAAATCATTTACATAAGCACTTGTCTCACTAATAATAAAAGTATTAACCACAAAAAATAATAAAATAATAACTTTATATTTTAACAATTACATCACCACTTAATATTATGAAAAAAAATAAAGAAAAACCCACAAACTTGCGTTTATAGGTCTTAAATTTATCTCTTTGTAAATTGTGGTGCTCGTCTTGCTTTTTTTAAACCAGGTTTCTTTCGTTCTTTTATTCTCGCATCACGAGTAACAAAACCATTAGCTTTTAGCATACGGCGATAACTATTTTCAGAAGTAATAGGGGTATTTTGATCATAAACTAACAAAGCTCTTGTAATTCCTAATCTAATAGCTCCTGTTTGACCTGTAAAACCTCCTCCTTTAACTTCTGCTATAACATCAAAATTATTTCGACAATTAGTAACATCTAAAGGTTGAGTTAAATCCATAACAAGAGTTTTGTAAGGAAAATAATTATTTACATCTTGCCCATTAACAGTTATATTTCCTTTACCAGGAATTAATTTAACTTTAGCTACTGAAGTCTTTCTTTTACCTGTTCCGTAATAAACGGTTTCTTTCGTTTTCAATATTATAATCCTCCTTATTTAGCCTCAATGAAAATTGGTTTTTGAGCAGCATGAGGATGTTCACCATCGGCATATACAAATAATTTTTTATACATTGCCCTTCCTAATTTATTATGAGGAAGCATTCCTTTAATAGCTCTTTCTACCATCTCAGTAGGATATTTCTCTTTCATTACTTTTGCTGTCCTAGTTCTTAATCCGCCCGGATACATAGAATGATTATAATAAATCTTATTTTCTAATTTGTTTCCAGTTAAACCAACTTTACTAGCATTGATAATAATAATGTTATCTCCACAATCAACATTTGGTGTAAATATTGCTTTATGTTTACCTCTTAGCATATGAGCAGCCTTAGTTGCCATTCTTCCTAAAGGTATATCTGTAGCATCCATTATGTACCAATCACGTTTCACTGTTTCTTTTGTTTGCACAAAACTTTTCATTTTTCGTTTCTCCTTTACTTAAGTTCTACTTTCCCAGAGTAAAACTTAGCGGGATATAAAATGTACCGATTAGAATTATACTAAATAGAATCTATAAAGTCAATTATTTTAGCAAACTTTTAGCATTTTCTATTCATAATTATCTAATAAACTTATATCCAGCGAATAAATTATTTGATACGTTTTTGTAAAACGTTTTTCTGAAATAATGCTATAACCTATAATAATAATTTTATTTTCTTCATTATAAAAAATTCCGGGTAAAGACTTATCATATTTATTTTCTTTATAAGTTAATTCTTTAAAATATTCTGTGAAAAAAGAATTAATCTTTTCAGTTGATAACAAAGTAATATATGTAACGCTAGTAGTTGTTTCTTCTTTTTTTAATGAGAAAGAAGGTATTTTTATTGACATATTAGTATTATACTGCGGAATAAAAACAGCGTGATATGTATCATATAAAGTTTTCCCTATAATAATAATTAAAAGTATTACTCCTAATGTTATAGCAAATTTTAAATTATTTTTCATTTTTCCTCCTTATATCTTACTTTCTTTAAATATAAACCCCCTGCTGGAGCAGTTATGTTAAAATGGTTTTTATTTTGATTATTTAAAATCTCATTCATATAACTTGTTTCTTTTTTTCCTTCACTAATTAATATAATTACTCCTATGATATTTCGAATCATATGTTTTAAAAACCCATTCCCTGTAAAAGTAATCATAAGCTTATTTTTACATTTTTTTATTTTAACCTTATTTATAATTCTAACATAATTATTTCTTTTTTCATCAGCTGAAACAAAAGCTTTAAAATCATGTTCACCAATTAAATATTTCAAAGCTTTTTTAATCTTCTTTATATTCAACAACTTATTATATTGGTATATATAATTTCTTTCAAGAGGGTTGTATTCACCCATATTAATAACATATTCATAAGTCTTTTCTTTTACATTATATCTAGCATGGAAATTATTTGATACTTCACAAACTTTATTTACGTAAATATCTTTAGGTAAATAACTATTTAATGCTTGTTTTAATTTGTATGTTTTTATTTTTATAGTTAAATCAAAATGAGCTTTTTGTTCTTTCGCATGGACTAAGGCATCTGTTCTTCCAGACGCTATTAAATCAACTTCTTGATTATTATTTATTCTTTTTAAAACCTTTTCTATTTCTCCTTGAATAGTTCTTAATTTTACTTGTTTTTGAAACCCTTTAAAATTTGTCCCGTCGTAAGTTATTGATATTAAAAAACGCATTTAATTAACCTCTGTAAATAATTGCAATAATAAATATAGCAAAATGTATTAATATAAACGAATTATCATTAACGCTCCAGGTTCTCTTAAAAAAATTAGTTCTTTTGCTTTGTCTATTATAAAAACGAAGGTAATAGGTCAACTTTATATCGGCTAAATCATTTTTAGTTTGTGTAATAATAAGTTGATTTAAATACCTTTTTTTCTTTTTTTCTAATTTATTAATGTTAAAATATTTTAATTTGTTATTGTTTAATAAATGATTATAATGTATTTTTTTTATTAATTTATTTAATAGTTTTGGTCTTTTTAAAGAAAAAAATATCTTTTCATATATATATATAT